>CAZTCU010000011.1:0-23459 GCA_964612235.1 uncultured Rhizobium sp. | reverse complement strand
TGTAGAAGCCGACGCCGTTGTTGGGGGCCGTGCCCGCACCGTTGTTTGTGGCCGCGGGATTTACGGGATCGAAACCAGGATACGTGCCAAGGACGTTAGGAAACCACTGACTGTAATCCGGATATTCATGGAACTGTGCGTTGGTAACCGGATCGTTGTGCGCAATGTAGGCTACATCACACCACGACGGATTTCCGGGTCCCACGCTGCCAGCTCCGGTGATCTGCACGACATAGACCGGCAGGATGCAGTTGGAGGCTTCGGTAAGATCGGGACGAACAACCAGCCAATCCGAATGACCGGCGGTTCGGTCCATCAGATCGACGGCCTGCGAACCTTTGGCGAGACGCGCGTCTTCGTAACCGCCGGCGAAATTGAAACGCAATCCCGGTATTGGTTCCCACGTCGCCTCGATCTCCGCGCCCTTCACATGGGCATCGAAATTGAGATTGACCGATGTACGGTCAACAATTTCAGAAATCTGGTAGTTCTCGTAGTTGTAGTAGAAGGCACTGGCGTTCAGCGTCAGCGCGCCGTCGAGCAGGGTGTTCTTCGTGCCAAGTTCAAACGCATCGATGAATTCCGGCTTGAAGGTGAGCGGGTGCACTGCCTGGAATTCGCCACCTTGGAGCGTGATCGTGCCCGGCGGGTTGGCGCCGCCAGCCTTGTACCCGTGTGCGTAAGAACCATAGAACAGGCTTTGATCGGTGAAATCGAGTTTAGGTGTCCAGTTGATCGCGGCCCGGCCCGTCAACTCATCCCATTGCTGGTTGACGGTGCCTGCGATCGGATAGCCATAACCCGAAGTGATGACCTGGCTCGGGATCAGGGTGAAGTGTTTGCGGTCTTCTGTCCAACGCAGGCCGCCCGTCAACTTCACGTCTTTGAGTATGCTGTAATAGATTTCGCCGAAGCCCGCATAAGAATTGAGCACATAAGGATTCTGGCTGAGGAAATAGTTGTGGCCCTCATCGTTGAGGCTTGTCAGCGGATTAGGATCGATATAGGAGCACCGGCTCACGCCGCCGCCGCCATCGCTCGGATCGGGATAAACATAGCCACCTCTGCCGGGGCGCTGCAAACATTCATGATTGTCGGAAACGCCCGGTATCCATGGCGTGGTGATACGGAAGTTCTCGACTGGTCCGATGGATGCATAAAGCGTTAGCGCATTGATGAAGACGTAATAATTCTCTTCTGTCTCGTAGTGCAGGTAGTTGCCGCCGAAGCTGAAATTGAGCGGCCCGGAAAAATTCGAGCTGACGCGAAATTCCTGACTCAACTGCCAAGCGTGTTCCACCGACTGATCTTCGGCTACGAGCCGATTGCTGCAACCCAATTGCGGGTCGCAAAACACACCGTCCGCCGAAACCTGGCCGCGCTCGTTGCCCCCGCCGTCGAACGGCCCCGGAACGTGGAAGATGCCAGGCGCGGTGTTGAACCGGTTATAGTCTTGCGTTGAGTAAAGGAAATCGTGATTGAATCCGGTCTGCGACGTGAATGTCAATTCCGGCGTGACATTGTAGTCCGCATTGAGCTCCACGATGTCGTTTTTTGCTTTATAGGTGGGATCAAGCTGCGATTGAATCACTCGCAAATTGCGGGATTGCTTTACGTCCGAATATGGATCCGTCGTGCCGTCCCACAAGCCGACATCGGCATTCAGCGCCAAAACGTAGGGTAGCGAATATCCGTTTGGGACTTGGTAGGCTTCGGGCGAATAGAGCGAGGTCGGCAAACAGCCCTGGCTCAATCCGTTCACATTCTGCGCAAATATACCTCCAGGCGATCCGACTACCGGCTGATCGCCGATTTTCGTCGGGATCGGGGCGTTCTTGCACAATTGCTTGCTGGAGCGGATGCGATCGTCGTCTTCGTAGAAATGTTCCCATATCAGATAGGTCTGGAGATTTTCGCTTGGCTTCCAGCCGATGCTGAGTCGACCCGACCATAGATCGCGACCATCGATGCGTTCACCCGTGGTTTCGTTGAAGCTGTAGCCCTGGCGCTTGGTCCACTCGCCGGCAAGCCGGATGTCGAGCCGGTCATCGACGATCGGCAGGTTGATCATGCCTTCGAAACGCCGTTCGTGGTAGTTGCCCAGCTCGCCCGACGCCATGGCTTCGAACTGATCGCTGGGCCGCGCGCTTGTGAGATTCACCACGCCGGCCGTCGCGTTGCGGCCGTAAAGCGTTCCTTGCGGCCCGCGCAGCACTTCGACCTGGGAAACGTCGTAGAATTCCTGCTCGAAGAAGTGATTGCGGATAAACGGCATGTCGTTGAACGCGACCGCCACGGCGGGATCGGTCGTCACCGAAATCGCCTGCGTGCCGATGCCGCGAATCTGGATGCTGTAGCCGGTGAAGTTGGTTTTCGTGAACGTCAGGTTCGGCACCTGCTTCACGAGATCGGGTCCGCCCGCGGTCTGGGTGGCCGTCAACTGTTCCTGCGAAAGCGCTGTGATCGCAATCGGAATGCTCTGCACATCGGCGCCGCCGAGTTTCGAGGAGGTGACCGTCACCGTTTCCACGGCCTGCCTGCCGGCTTGCGCGAACTGCATCGGCGCCGCCGCATCGCTTTGCCGCTCGTCGGGCACGACGGTGATCGCGCCGGTGGGGCGGCGATGCATGACGAAACCCGTGCCGTTCAGCAGGCGCGACAAGGCCTCGTCCGGCGACAGCACACCGGAAACGCCGCGCGTGCGAACGCCACGGATCGCATCATCCGACACGACGAGAGCGACGCCGGTTTGCGAGGTGTAGGCATCGAGCGCGGAAACGAGATCGCCGCCCGGAATGTTGAAACTCTCCGCCGACGCGGCGCTGCTTGCGATCAGCGCCACAGACCCGAGTATCAGTGTTTTCAGACGATTTGCTGGCATTGCCCCCTCTTTTCATCTGGCGCGGTGTTGCACGGTGCGCCGCAATCAGGCTGGTTTGACGTCTAGCGGGAAATCACCGCTTCGCTGCCGCGATCTTCGACGTGGACTTTCAAAGCGGACTGCACGGCGTCCAGAAACGCTTCGACATTGTTGGCGGGAAACGTTCCGTCGATCTTCAATCCGGCGACCTCCGGATCGTTGACGAGAAGTTTCTTGCGATTGTAGCGGTTGAATTCGGATGCCGCGTCGGCAAGCGTCATGCCCCTGAAAATCAGCGTTCCGTTGCGCCAGCTGAGATCGTTGGCGAGGGTTGCCACCGGCTTGGCGCTGATCGAGGTGAGCGAGGCGGTGGCGACCGCGAAATGGCCCGGCGTCAGGATCTGCGGTTTGGATTTCCTGCCGACGTTTTCAAGGCTTGCACGGCCTTCGATCAAGGCCACTTCCAATCGGTCGGCATCTTCGCGAATGAAGAATTTCGTGCCCAGATCGGTGACGCGGTGGCCATTTGCGATCACCACGAAGGGATGGCGGGCGTTGTGATGGATATCGAAATAGGCTTCGCCCTTGTCAAGCCAGACCTTGCGCCTGTCCGCGCCATCGAGCCGGAGAATCGTGTCGGTGTTCAGTTCGATGCGCGAACCGTCGGTCAGCACGATCACTTTCTTTCCACCGACCGTGGTCGCATACGTCATATCGGCAGGCTGCGCGGGCGGCGAAAGATAGAGTGCCGCGCCCGCTCCCAGCGCCGCGACCGCCACGACAGCCGCAGCCACACGGCGGAAAAACTGCGAGGGAGATTTCTGCGGCGTTACCGGTTTGCGCAGGGCGTTCGATTGCGATCCGAACGCACTCAACCTGTTGGCGCGCTCCCACGCGGCGCGCACCCGCCAGTAGGCTGTCAGATGCGCGGTGGATTCCGAAAGCCATGCTTCGAAGGCCGCGTTGTCCTGCTCGCTGAAGTCGCCGCGTTCGCGCCGTTCCAGCCAGTCCGCCGCGCGTTCGCCGATGGCGCGCGCATCGGCCAGCGGCGCACCGCTTTCGGTCGCGCTCACGGTTTTCCTCCCAGCGGCTCGCCGTACAGCGTGTCGGCCAGCGCATACATGGCTTTGGAAAGATGTTCGGAGACGGTGTCTTCGCCGATGCCCATGCGAAGGGCGATCTCGCGATAGGAAAGACCTTCGATCTTGCGCAGGAGCACCGCTTCGCGCGCACGCGGCGGAAGCTGGTCGAGCGCGGCTTGCAGCCGCCGCAATTCCTGGCGCGCCATGGCGTTGCGATCCGGCCCGGGCTCCTCGACAGCCACGCCCAGCGCGTCGAGATCGGACACGGTTTCGATGGACACGACATGCTCTCGCCGGACGCGATCGACCAGCAGATTGCGCGCCACGGCAAAGACGAAAGGCTTGGCGGGATGCGGGATTTCCTTTCGCGCCGCCTCGCACACGCGGACATAGACTTCCTGCCGGAGGTCATCCAGTTCCGATTTGTTGGGCCAGCTTCGCCGCAGGAAATGCATTAGCGCCGCCTCCAGCGGCAGAACTTCGCGCACGAACCAGCCCTCAAGCGCAGGCGTCGCCATCGCGAGTGCCTGGCTGCGACGCCGTTCGGCGTCTGGATTGCTGTCCGTCTTGTCTGACATCCCCCTGAAGCATCCCGCCTTGTGAGGGTTAGGAGCCTACGCCCGTACAGGACAAAACGAATTGGCGTTTCGTTTCCGGGGTTGGGGAAGAAAAATAAGTGGAGAAAGAAAATTACGACGCCGAAGTGGCCGCAGCACACATCGGGGCGCCATGCGCTGAGGGCAAAAAGGAAGCCTCGCGATCTCACGATCGCGAGGTCTTGTACTTTTATCCTTTGCTCCGGCGACGCCTACCAGTTCTTGGTGATACGGATGCCGAACAGGCGTGGGTCGGTGACGAAGACGTTGGTGGTGAGTGCTGTGTCGTCGGAGTTGAGGAACGCGCCGGTAATCGCCGTGGTGTCAAATACGTTCTTGACGTAGGCCATCGCCTGCCAACCGTCCTGGTTGGTAAAAATCAGGGCGAGATTGAGGTTCGTGTAGCCGTGTAGCTGATCGTAAGGTTTGTCGTTGAAGATGCGGGCGAACGAATTTCCCTGCCAGTAGAAATCGCCGCGCAATGTGCCCGCCCAAGCCTCACTCAGCGGCATGGAATATTGCGCGCCAGCCGATAGCGTGAATGGCGGCGTGTTGGGAAGGCTGTTGCCGCCGAGATCTTTTGTGAAGCCCGCGCCATCGTTGGGCGATTTGGAGGGATCGAAACCGACGACACCAAAGGCGCTGAGATTCGGATCTACGCCACCAAAGGCATAGTTGGAACCGGCGGGTGCATAGGCGATGTCGCAAGCCAGAATGAGCGCATTGAAGACCGCCGATTGTGTCGGGTCCTGTGGATTGCTTTCAATGATCTGCCGGACAACGCTTGCGGGCATGACACAGTTGGAGGTCGAGGTCGGATAAGGTTTCACCACCATCCAATCGGTATGACCCGCCGTTCTGTCGATCAGATCGATTGCAGATTGGCCGCTATCGACGGAGCTATCCTGTAAGCCGCCCGAAAGATTGAACCGCAATCCCGGAGCAGGCTCCCACGTCGCCTCGATTTCCGCGCCTTTCACTTTGGCATCGAAGTTCAGATTGATCGAGGTGCGATCGACAATCTGCGAGATCTGATAGTTCTTGTAGTCATAATAGAAGATGTCGCCGTTCAAGGTCAGGCTGCCATCCAGCAGGCTGTTCTTTGTGCCGAGTTCGAAAGCGTTGACGAATTCGGGCTTGAAGGTCGGCGGATGGGTGATGAAGGACTGGGCCGACAATGCGTCCGACTGAGGACCGGGCGGATTTGCGCCGCCCCCCTTATAGCCGCGCGCAAAACTGCCATAGACCAGTGTCTGATCGGTGAAATCCAACGTCGGTGTCCAATTGACGTTCAGACGGCCAGTCCATTCCTTCCATTCCTGATTGACGATGCTATCGACAGGATAGCCTCCTCCTTCGAGGAAAACCCAGCTTGGGATATTCCAGAAACGCTTGCTGTCATCGGTCCAGCGCAAACCGGCCGTCAGTTTAACTTCGGGCGTGATTTGGTAATACGCCTCGCCGAAACCGGCGAACGAATTCAGGCGATAGGGATTTTCGCTGCGGAAATAATTGTGCCCCTGCCCGTCCAGGCTTTCGATCGGATTGGGGTCGATATAGGTGCCGGGCGTGTAGAAATCATCGCCTGGCGCGCCATAACAGCCGAAATTCGACGGCACGCCGGTGAGCGACCCGCTAAATGCATGGCCCAAAAACGGCGTGGCGGGAACCTTTCCCACGAATGTTCCGTAAGAGTAGCAATTCGAATAATCCCCCGCACCGGAGAAATTGCTGAGCTGCTCTGTTGCCGTGATGAGGTTGAAAAAGACGTAGTAATCCTCAACCGTCTGGTAGTGCATATAATTGGCGCCGACGCTGAAGTTGAACGGTCCGTCGAAGTTGGACGTCATCCGTATCTCTTGCGAAAACTGCCAAGCACGTTCCTGCGACAGGTCTTCGCCGACCATCTTGCTGGAACAACCCAATTGCGGGTCGCAATAGATTCCATCGGGAGCAACTTGCTGATGCCCGAACGGATCTTCGTCCGCAGCCGAGCCGACCGACCCGAACAATCCGGCCGCCGTGTTGAAGCGGTTGAAGTCTTCCGTCGACCGCAGGCGATCCTTGTTGTAGCTCGTCTGTGACGTGAGCGTGAGTTGAGGTGTTACGGCGTAATCGGCATTCAATTCGAAAATGTCTGCCTTCGCTCGATAGGTGGGTCCGATCTCGGATTGGATCACGCGCAGATCGCGTGGCTGCGTCTGGCTCGCATAAGGATCGATCTGGTTCAACAGAAAGCCATTGGGCGCGCCGCCCGCCAATCCGTTGAATACATATTGATCCGCCGCAACGAAGGGAATCGCCTGACCGTTGGGCGTTTGATACGATTCCGGCGAATAGAGAGATGCAGGCAAACAGCCCTGCGTAAGCCACGCTTTGTAGAATTCGGGGTTGCCGGTGGTGTTTAGGTCCAGGCCATCGACCCAGCTTGGCCCCGGGTCTTTCTTGCAGAGCTGCTTGGTGGAGCGCGCCCGATCGTCGCTTTCGTCGAAATGTTCCCAGATCAGATTGGCGTGCAGCCCTTCAAAGGGCTTGATGCCCACAGTGACACGACCGGACCAGAGATCGCGGCCATCGAGATGTTTGTCCGTGGTTTCGTTGAAAGCGTAACCATCGCGCTTGGTCCATTCGCCCGCGATGCGCACGCCCAGCTTGTCGCCAACCACAGGAATGTTGAGCATCCCTTCGAGGCGGCGCTGGTTGTAGTTGCCGACTTCGACGGAGGCCATTGCTTCGTACTGATCGGTTGGCTTTGCAGAAACCAAATTGACCACGCCGGCGGTCGCGTTGCGGCCATAGAGCGTTCCTTGCGGTCCGCGTAAAACTTCCACTTGGCTGACATCGAAGAATTCCTGCTCGAAGAAATGATTGCGGATAAAAGGCGTGTCATTGAAGGCGACGGCGACGGCCGGGTCGGTCGTCACAGAGATCGCCTGCGTGCCGATACCGCGGATCTGGATGCTGTAGCCGGTGAAATTCGTCTTGGTGAAGGTGAGGTTCGGGACGGATTTGATAAGGTCGGGGCCGCCCGCGATCTGTTGCGAAGTGAGCTGTTCCTGGCTCAATGCGGTGATCGCAATGGGAACGCTCTGCACATCCGCGCCGCCGAGCTTCGAGGACGTCACAGTCACCGTTTCGACGGACGATCTGGGCGCGGATACCGCCTGCGCCAGTTCAAATGAAGGCAATGCGGCATCGTTCAGCGATTGCGCATCGCGACTGATGCCGATGGCGCCGCCCGGGTGATGACGGGCGACAAAGCCGGTGCCGGTCAGCAATCGGGTCAGAGCGGCGTCGTCGGCCAGATCGCCGCTGACGCCATTGGTGCGCACGCCCTTCAGCTGGCTTGTCGACACCACAAGATCGACGCCGGTCTGCGTGGTGTAGGCGTCGAGCGCTTGCTCGAGGCTGCCGCCGGGAATATCGAACGAGCGTGCGTTCGCAAGACCGGCTGATAGCAGTACCGAACAGCTGCAGAGCAATGCATTCCTGAACAATGTCATCCTTCCCCCCATAAGCGGCGAAAGCTGCCGCCAAATGTTCAAACCTCTACCGCCCGATCACGATGCGATCGTCGCGTTTGTCCGCCTTCAGTCCCAGGACGTCGGCGGTCACATCTGCGAACATCGCGATATCGTTGGTGCGGAACTTTCCGTTGATCTCCAGCCGCGCGACCACGGGATTGGCGATCGTGATCTTGCGGGTGGTGTAGCGATTGAATTCGGCCACCGCTTCGGACAGCGGCGTGTGATGGAAGATCAGGATGCCCTGCCGCCAGCTCAACTCGGTCGTGAACGCGGCACGCGCGCTTTTTGTCACCGATGTGGTGTGCTCGGTCGCCACCGCCACTTCGCCGGGCGCCATGATGGTGGCGGAGCCATCGCCCCCTTTGGGCGCATCGAGCCGCAGCTTTCCTTCCAAGAGCGAGACTTCAAGCGCTTCCGGCCGCTCCCGCACCAGGAATTTCGTGCCGAGGTCGACGAGCGTGCGCCCATGCGCGGTGACGACGAACGGCCGCCTGCCATCGTGGCGCACATCGAAATACACATCGCCTCTGTCGACGATGACGCGGCGCGCATTCTCGACCCTGGCGATGCGCACTTTCGAATTGGTGTTGAGTTCGATCTGCGAACCGTCAGACAGCGTGAGGATCTGGCGCCCGCCAACCGGCGTTTCGTAAGGGGTGTAATTGGGCTGCGCGAAATAGCCGAACGCACCCGCGCCGAGCAGAAGCACCGCGCCTATCGCCGCCGCAAGCTTGGCGCCCGGCAGTTGACCGGTGCGGACCTGCACCGCCGGCTCGCGCATGGGGCGCTTCAACGCGGCCGCGCGCGAGGTTCGCTGCCACGCCTGATCGGCGCGCAGGAATGCGAGGCGGTTCGCCAGCGCTTCATCCAGCCATCCATCGAATTCGGCCTGATCGTCTGCCGACCAGCTTTCGCCATCCTGTCGCGCGATCACCCAACGCGCGGCGGCAAGCTGAACCGCGGCGGCCTCCGTTGCCGGAACGAGGGCGGCGAGTTCATCGTTCATTGCGCCTTCCCCCCATTGCCGGATGTGCCAAAGAAGATGTCGGACAGCGCGAAGAGGCCGACGGCGAGGTAATCCTTCACCGTGGTTTCGCTGATGCCCATGCGATGGGCGATTTCCTTGCGCGACAAACCTTCGAGTTGGCGCAACAGAATGGCTTCGCGGCAACGCGGCGCCAGTTGATCCAATGCGGTTTGCAGCCGGCGCAACTCGTCGCGGCCGATGACGGTGCGATCCGGACCCGGCTGATCGGTGGCCGCGGCCAGGCCTTCCACATCGCCCACCATTTCAAGCGGCACGACCTGGGCGTCGCGCGATTTGTTGAGCAACAGATTGCGCGCGGTGGTGAAGACGAAGGCGCGCGTCTTTTGCGGCAATTCGGGCGCCGCGCTCGCATGCGCATAGACGCGAACATAAACCTCTTGCACCAGATCGCGCACGTCGCTCTCGTTTCGCCAGTTGCGCCGGAAGTAGCCGGACAGTTCGCCTTCCAGCGGAAGAACCTCCCGCAGGAACCAGGCGTCGGCCGCAGACGACTCCACGCTCACGTCTCCAATGGGGACGCTGTGGTGTCCAAAGCCGTGATCCGTCCTATCCGCCACCCCGCCAGCCTCTGTTTCACGGGCCCAGAATGAAGCCTACTCCTGAGACACGGCAGGTTCGCGGATGGCGGGGACGAGAGGGGGAGATTTTTTGCGAAACGGTTGGCAAGAATGTTGCGGCCGCCAGAGGGCGATGCGAGCCATCCTCAACTGACGAGGCGTTTCAACTCATCGGTGAGATACCCGAAGCACTGCATCTGTCGGTGATGGATTGAGACGATTTCTCGAACCTGGCGGCGGTTGAAAGTTTTGCGGGATTTTCGCCTGGCCGATTCAATTCCCTTTGCATAGCACATGACCTAGCATTGTTGCGGCAACGGAGGCGGTGACGTGGCGCAGGCATCTTTGGACGAACTTTGGCCCGCGCTTGCATATGACGGATGGGCCGGAACCTGCGAGGCGCTTCATCGATGGTCGCAAATCGTCGGCAAGGTGCGGCTGGCTCAGACGCCGTGGCTCAATCATTCCTGGCAAACGCCGCTCTATGTTTCGCCGCGCGGACTGACAACGGGCCCGATCCCCCATGGCGGACGCGCGTTCGATATCGAATTCGATTTTTTCGATCAGGTCTTGCGGTTGCGCAATGAAACCGAAACGAAAGCGTTACCCCTGCGCGCGATGCCGGTTTCGGACTTCTACGCGCAACTGATGGAAAATCTCGGCGCCATGGGACTGCCGGTTTCGATCGTGGCCGTTCCCAACGAATTGCCGGACGCGACGCCATTTGCGAACGACACGGTTCAGCGCCCGTACGACGCGCAGATGGCGCAGCGTTTCGGGCGGGTGTTGCTGCAGGTGGATCGCGTGTTCAAGCATTTCCGGACCGGATTCATCGGCAAGGCAAGCCCGGTGCATTTCTTCTGGGGAAGTTTCGACCTGGCGGTCACGCGGTTTTCCGGACGGACCGCACCACCGCATCGCGGCGGCGTGCCGAACCTGCCAGATGCCATCGTGCGCGAGGCCTATTCGCATGAGGTGAGCAGCGCGGGCTTCTGGCCGGGCAATCCGGGTGGGCAGGACGCGGCGTTCTATTCCTACGCCTATCCCGAACCGGCCGGGTTTCGGCAAACCGCTGTCGAGCCGGCGGCGGCGTTTTTTGACGAGACGCTTGGCGAATTCATTCTGCCTTACGCGGCAATGCGCGAAGCGAGCGACCCCGAAGGCGCGTTGATGCAATTTCTGACCTCGACCTATGCGGCGGCCGCGAATGCTGCGAAGTGGGATCGCGCTTCTCTAGAATGTTCCATGGGGATTCCCGGACAGCCGCGCGATGTCGGGCCAGCGTGAGTTTCGGCCTGTACGCGCTCGCCAGGTTTTCAGCTCGAGCAAACGCGCGCGGATGAGGCGGACTCACGAATTCGCGACTGCTTTCCGATCTGTCGGCCATCCCCCAGCCGACTTTCGAATTGGAGAATTTGACAGACATATCTGCGAAAACTTCGGGATTTGATAGAACGATCTCCGGAAGGTCTCTTAACTCTCCGCTCACACAGGATTCTCCTTGCAAATTCAATCACATAAATTCTGCGTCGCTCCAATGATGGCTTGGACGGATCGGCATTGCCGGTTCCTGCACCGTCAGCTTTCGGGGTGGGCGCTGCTTTATACCGAGATGGTGACGGCCGACGCAGTGATACGGGGGGATCGCGAGATGCTGATCGGGTTCGATCCGGTGGAGCATCCGGTGGCGATACAGTTGGGGGGAAGCGAGCCGGCGCGCTTGGCGGAAGCGGCGCGGATCGCGGCGGATTTTGGGTATGACGAGATCAACCTGAATGTCGGTTGCCCTTCGGATCGCGTGCAATCGGGACGGTTCGGTGCATGTTTGATGCGCGAGCCGGATCTGGTGGCGGATTGCGTGGCGGCGATGCGCGAGGCCGTTTCGGTTCCGGTGACGGTGAAATGCCGGCTGGGTGTGGACGATCAGGAGCCGGAACAGGCATTGCGCGCCGTGGTGAAGGCTTGTGCGAATGAAGGTGTCGATACCTTTGTCGTGCATGCGCGCATGGCTTGGCTGAAAGGGCTCTCGCCCAAGGAGAACCGGGATATTCCGCCGCTCGATTACGATCTCGTCTATCGGGTGAAGCGGGAGAACCCGCAACTCACCGTCGTCGTGAACGGCGGGATCGCTAATCTGGAGGAAGCGGAGCGGCATCTCGCACACGTCGATGGTGTGATGTTGGGGCGCGCGGCCTATCACGATCCGGCGATTCTCTTGGATGTGGATGCGCGCTTCTTCGGCGGCGGGCGGCGCACCATGGAAGAGGCGCTGGAAGACTTTATCCAATATATTGAGCGGGAATTGGCGCGGGGCGTGCCGCTCAACACCATGACCAAACATATGCTGGGGCTGTTCAACGGACAGCCGGGCGGACGGTTGTTCCGGCGGCATCTGAGCGAGAACGCCACCAGACGCGGCGCGGGGCTGGAGGTGCTGCTGGAGGCGTTGGCGAAGATCTCGCGGCTTTCGTTGCCGCGCGTGCGCGATATGGAAATGGCGTGATGGATTTTCTGGCGGGCGCGGCTGCGGGCGATCTGGGGACGCTGGCGTTGGGGCTGGTGATTGCCGGTGTCGTGGGCGGGCTTGTTGCGGGCCTGTTGGGCGTGGGCGGCGGAATTGTCGTGGTGCCGGTGCTGTATCATGTGCTTGCCGGGCTTGGCGTGGATGAAAGCCTGCGCATGCACATCGCGGTCGGCACATCGCTCGCCACCATCATTCCCACCTCCATCTCGTCGTTGCGGGCGCACAGCGCCAAGGGCGCGGTGGATTGGGAATTGCTCAAGCGCTGGGTCGTGCCGCTGATCGTGGGCGTTGCGATTGGCAGCACGCTTGCCGGAATTGCGAGCGGGCGTACGCTTGCGCTGGTGTTCGCGCTGGTCGCGTTGCCGGTGGCGATTCATATGACGTTCGGCGGCGAGGAGCGGCGCATCGCACACCAGTTGCCGCGCGGTGTTGGCGGCTTCCTGTTGCCTGCGGGAATTGGCGGCGTGTCGACCATGATGGGCATCGGCGGCGGAACGGTTGGCGTGCCGGCTATGGCGTTGTTCGGCATGCCGATCCATCGCGCGGTGGCGACGGCTTCGGCGTTCGGGGCGATCATCTCGATTCCAGGCACCATCGGTTCGATCATCGCGGGATGGCATGTGACGGGTTTGCCGCCCTATTCGCTCGGCTATGTGAACCTGCTCGGATTCTTTTTGATCGCGCCTGCATCTTTCCTGATGGCGCCGGTGGGAGCGTGGCTCGCGCATTCCACCGACAAGAGCCGCCTGCGTATCGTGTTCGCGGTCTTCATTGCGATCACGGCGGCGCGCATGTTGTATGACGCGCTGCGGCTGCACTGGTTCTAGATTTTCTGGTCGTATTCTCCGACTTCCTTGTGCTTGGCCAAGCGGGCGTCGAGATCGGCGAAAATCGCCCGCATATTGGCCTCCGACGCGGGGCTTTCGACCACCACGACCAGGGACGGCTTATTGGATGAGGCGCGCACCAGACACCAGGTCCCGTCTTCCAACGTGACGCGCACCCCGTTCACCGTAACGGTGCTCGCGATCTTCTGGCCGAGGATCTTTTCGCCTTTGCCGGCGAGCGCTTGATACTCAGCCGTCAGCGCATCGACAACGGCGTATTTCTTGTCGTCGGGGCAATGGGGGCTCATGGTCGGCGAGCCCCAGGTTTTCGGCAAGCTGTCCACCAGCGCGGACAATTTTTTGCCGCCCGCACGATCGAGCATTTCCAACACGGCGATGGCGGCCACAATGCCGTCGTCATAGCCCTTGCCAATGGGCGGATTGAAGAAGAAGTGGCCGCTCTTTTCGAAACCCGCGAGCGCGCCGAGTTCGCTGGTGCGGCGCTTGATATAGGAATGGCCGGTTTTCCAGTAATCGGTTTTGACGCCGCGTTCCTTCAGCACCGGATCGGTGAGATAAAGGCCGGTCGATTTCACGTCGACCACGAATTGCGGGTTCTTGTAGGTTTGCGAGAGGTCGCGCGCCAGCAGCACGCCCACCTTGTCCGCGAACAATTCGCGGCCCTGGTCGTCCACCACACCGCAACGGTCGCCATCGCCATCGAAGCCGAGACAGATGTCGGCCCCATATTTCTTCACGGCGTCGCCCATGGCGTGCAGCATGGTGAGGTCTTCGGGGTTGGGATTGTATTTGGGGAAGGTGTAGTCGAGTTCGGCGTCCATCGCGATCACCTCGGCGCCGATGCGTTGCAGTGCTTCGGGCGCGAACACGCCTGCCGTTCCGTTGCCGCAAGCGGCTACGACCTTGATCGGACGCGAAAGCTTGTGACCCTTCGTGACATCGGCGAGATAACGCTCGCGCATGTCGTGCACGCGCTTGAGGCTTCCGCCCGCGCGTTCCCCGCCCTCGCCGTTCAGCACGATCTGTTTCAAGCGCGTCATCTCGTCGGGGCCGAAGGTGAGCGGACGCTTCGCGCCCATCTTCACGCCGGTCCAGCCGTTTTCGTTGTGGCTTGCCGTGACCATGGCGACGGCGGGCGCATCGAGTTCGAATTGCGCGAAATAGGCGACGGGCGAAAGTGCCAAACCAATGTCGAGCACTTCGCAGCCTGCCTGCATCAGGCCGATGGTGAGCGCTTGTTTGATCGACAGTGAGTAGGAACGAAAATCATGTCCGGTGACGATGGTGGGGCGGATGCCGATCTCATGCAGATAGGTTCCGAGGCCGAGGCCCAGTGCCTGCACGCCGAGAAGATTGAGTTCTTTGCCGAACAGCCAGCGCGCATCGTATTCGCGGAAACCGTTGGGGGTGACGAGCGGCTCGTTCTCGAAGGCAGCGGTGTTGGGTTTGAGGTCGGCGCGGGGCTTCATGTCTGGCTCTTATAAAGAAGTGAGATGTCTAGCGGAGGGAAACGGCATAGTTCCTTTGAACCTCACTTTCCGGCGGGGGGTGGGGTACCCCGGCTTTTGGTGGCGGTCTCAGGTAAAGGTCAACCAATTGATATGCCTATTTTAAATTTCGACCGACCGGTTATATAGGATTATCATCTGAAAGTATAGGTCTTTTTTCAAGCTTATTCTCCATCATCGTCCCGTGATATAGTATAAATACCGATCTGGAATTGTAGAATGTCCACTGACCTCCCTACCCTGCCGAACCGGGCTGCGCTGCTTGGGTTGCCGCCTTTCGAGAAGGGCTGGGTGTGGCTTGCGGGTGCGGGGCCGGGCGATCCGGGACTTGTCACGGTGCTAGGTCTCCACGCCGTCGAACATGCCGACGTCATTCTCTACGACGCGCTGGTGAACGAGGCGTTGCTGAAACTCGCGCGGCCCACCGCCGAGCTGATCTATGCGGGCAAGCGCGGCGGCAAGAAATCCTGCAAGCAGAGCGACATCTCGCGCACCCTGGTTTCGCTCGCGCGCAAGGGCAAGCGCGTGCTGCGTTTGAAGGGCGGCGATCCATTCGTGTTCGGACGCGGGGCGGAAGAGGCGCTGACGCTTGCGCGCGCGAACATTCCCTTCCGCATCGTGCCGGGCGTGACGGCGGGGATCGGCGGGTTGGCTTACGCGGGTATTCCGCTGACCCATCGCGACACCAATCATGCGGTGACATTCATCACCGGTCATGGCGCCGACGGGAAATTGCCGAAGCTCGATTGGGCGAGCGTGGCAAAGGCAACGCCGACGCTTGTGTTCTATATGGCGCGCGGATTTGCGGGCGAGATCGCGGAATTGCTGATCGCGAATGGACGCAATGCGGACGAGCCCGCGGCCATCGTGAGTGATGCGACGTTCGGCAAACAGAACGTGACGGTGACGACGCTTGCACAATTGGGTGAAGCCGCCGCGCAAAGCGCCGCACCCGCGATCATCGCCATCGGCGAGAACGTGAAACTGCGCGAGGGGTTGGACTGGCTGGGCGCAATGGGCGGCCGCCTGCTCAATCCCGACCCGCTGGGCCGGGATGAATGGAGCGAGGCGGGGTGAATCCGCTTCTCCAAAAGCTCGGCATCACCATTCCCATTATCCAGGCGCCGATGGCGGGAACGTCCACGCCCGCCATGGCGGCGGCGGTTTCGAATGCGGGCGGGCTTGGGTCGTTGGGTGTGGGCGCCACCGATGCGGCAGGCGCGCGCGACATGATCGTGAAGGTGCGCGCAGCGTCGAACCGCGCGTTCAACGTCAACCTGTTCTGTCACAAGCCCGCCGTTCCCGACCCGGCGCGCGAAGCGGGATGGATCGAGCATCTGCGGCCCGTGTTTGCACGATTTGATGCGCAGCCGCCGCCTCGGTTGCGCGAGATCTACAAAAGCTTTCTCGACAATGACGAGATGCTTGAGATGTTGCTCGCCGAACGGCCGGCGGTGGTGAGTTTTCATTTCGGCTTGCCGTCTGCCGACCGGATTGCCGCGTTGCGCGACGTGGGAATTCTTCTTCTGGCTTCGGCGACCAATCTCACCGATGGGCGCACCATCGAAGCGGCGGGCATCGATGCGGTGGTGGCGCAGGGTTATGAAGCGGGCGGTCATCGCGGCGTGTTCGACGAGGATGCGCCCGACGAGAAGCTCGGCACCATGGCGTTGACGCGGCTTCTGGTGCGCGAGCTGAACATCCCGGTGGTCGCCGCGGGCGGCATCATGGATGGCGCAGGCATTGCCGCGGCGCTGGTTCTGGGCGCAAGCGCGGCGCAGATGGGAACGGCGTTCGTCGCCTGCCCGGAATCAAGCGCCGATGACGCCTATCGCGCGCGCCTGTTGGGCGCGGGCGCGCAGCACACCACCATGACGCGCGCGATTTCGGGGCGACCCGCGCGTTCGCTCGCCAACGCATTCACCGCGATCGGCGATGCGATTGCCGACAAGGAGATCGCGGGCTATCCGATGGCGTATGACGCAGGAAAAGCGCTGAACGCGGCGGCGAAGGCCAAGGGCGAAACGGGCTTCGGCGCGCAATGGGCGGGGCAGGCGGCATCGCTTGCACGCGCGCTTCCGGCCGGCGAACTGATCGCGCAACTGAAAACGGAAATGGATGCGGCCTTGCGGTCTGTTGTTGGCTGAAGATCAGCGCGCGCCGCTTTCGGTCCATTGGATGGCTTCACGCAACAACTCCGTGCCGGTGCGGATGCGCAGCTTTTCCTTGATGCGGGCGCAATAGGTCTGGATCGTCTTGATGCTGACGTCGAGCGAATAGGCGATCTCGCGCGTTTCGTAGCCCTGACCCAGCAGGCGGAACACTTCGAGTTCGCGGTCGCTCAAATCGTCGACCGGCAGCGTGCTGGTGGGAGGCCGGCCGGCGACGAATTTCTTGGCGAGCGAGGTCATGATATCGGGGCTGAGATAAAGTTCGCCGTTCATCACATGGCGGATCGCCTCGATCACCTTCTTCGTCGATTCCTTCTTCATCACATAGCCGCGGGCGCCCGCGCGCACCACACGTTCGGCATAGATCGACTCCTCGTGCATGGAGAGCACGAGTACCGCGAGATCGGGATGACGCGCCCTGATATCCTTGACCAGATCGAGGCCCGAGCCGCGGCTGAGGGAGATGTCGACGATCGCCAGATCGGGCGACGACGCCTCTATAGCGGTCATGGCTTCATCCTGGGTGCCGGCCTCGCCACACACCAAAAGCTCCGGCTGTTGCTGGATCAGCGTGGTCAGCGATTCCCGCACAAGCGGGTGATCGTCGACGATCAGGATGCGCGTCGGCGGAAGATCAGGCATGGGAGAGCCTCGTATCGGGCACGAAACAGGTGATGCACGTGCCCGAACCTTCCTCGGCCGCGATATCGAGATGGCCGTTCACGAGACGCGCGCGATAACCCATTATGCGAAGCCCCATGCCTTTCGCATCGTCGCGCGCCAGGCGGAAGCCGGCGCCATCGTCGATCACCTTGAGGGCTTTTCCCCGGTCGGAGGTTTCGAGCCGGATCACGATGGTCTTCGCCTTGCCGTGCTTTATGGCATTGCTGACCGCTTCCTGCGCGATGCGATAGAGATGCGTCGCGGTGTCGGCGTCGTTGAAAGGAACCGGGTCGTCGCATTCGAAGCGGCAGGCGACGGGGAACAGTTTGGAGGTGGACGCCGCGAACTGTTCGAGCCCTTCCATCAGGCCATAGGCGCGCATCTCGATGGGATTGAGGCCTTTGGCAAGATCGCGGGAGAGTTCGATGCCCTGTTCGACCAGTTCGACAACGCGCGCCGCGCGCGTCGCTTCGGGATTTTTCCCGCTCTCAAGCCTTTCGCTCAGCACCTGGCCCGCGAGTGCCGTGGCCGTGAGGTGCTGGCACAGGCTGTCGTGGATATCCTGGCCGAAACGGCGCTGTTCGCGCTCGCTGATGCGCAACAATTCGTTTTCCAGATTCTTGCGGTTCGCGACCTCGTAGGTAAGCGCGACTGCGCGATCGTTGGCGCGCACTTCGAGATTTTCCTGGCTGTCGCGCAATTCCGACAGAAGCGACACGACCACCATGTAGAAGATCAGCCGCAGGATGGCGTTCCAGAGGGGAATGAACGTGGATACGTAGGCGTGGCCCGAGATGTCGCCAGCGATCCAGAGGACCACGCTGACAAGCGAAAGCGCGAACGCGAACCGGACATTCAACAGCCATGCCGCGATCGCGATGGGGAACAGATAGATGACGGAAAAGGAGACATCGGTGCTGGCAAAATAGTCCGCAGCGCCTATCGCAAGCACCATGCTGAGCGTGAGCGCCGCCAAGGCCTCGGGCGAAAGGCTGCGAAGACGCGCGGCAATGGTTTCGACAAGGCGCGAATAGCCGGAACGACCTTCTTCCCCCGTGCCAGGCAGCTCGGTATCGAAATCCATGTCCATGCGCGGACTATACTTCGTCACGCCCGCATCAGACAGCGCAGCTTTTGTAGTGTGGCGTCTTACAAGGGAACCGGGGCGCGGCGCGTTCGGATACCCGGGCGTGCCGTCAGGCGCGCTCCTTTTCATGTCGGATATGTTTTATCCGTTCGGGCAGTTCGGCCATCACGCGATGGCGGACTTCCGGCGGGTAGATCGCCCAGCGGGCGATCTCTTCGAGCGTGCGGCCGCATCCGGTGCAAAGCCCGGATGCGGTATCCATCACGCAGATCTTGCGGCAGGGCGTTTCGATGATAGCCATTACATATTGAAGACGCAGATCTTGTTGCCGGCGGGATCGCGGAAATAGCCGCCGTAGAAATTGCCGGTGCGCACGCCCGGTGCGCCTTCGTCTGCCGCGCCCAGCGAAATCGCCTTCGCATAGGTCTTGTCGACGATCTCGCGCGAGGGGGCGGAGAGCGCGACCATCATGCCGTTGCCGACGGTGGCCTCCTTGCCGTCATGCGGTTTGCAGACGGCGACCATGCCGCCGCCCCCGCCGCCATAGAACTGGATGCGTTCGTTGGCGAACACGCGCTTGCCGCCGAGTTCGGCGAGAAGGGAATCGTAGAAGGCCCGCGACTTGTCGTAGTCGTTGGCGCCGATGGTGACGTAGCCGAGCATGGTTTTCTCCTGTTAGCTGCGGAAATTCATTTCGATCATGATGCCGTTGGGATCGCGCACGAAAATCTGGTGCAGGCGCGCATCCGGGATTTCGTTTTCGCGATAGGAAATGTTGTGTGCTTTCAAATTCGCGAGGGTGGCTTGCGGATCGCGGCCGCGAAACGCGATGTGATCGAGGCGACCGGTATCGGTATCGCTGCGCGAACCTTGGCGGTTCTCGACGATTGCGCCTTTCTCGTCGGTCAGATGCACCACCGGCACGTCGCCGGAATAGAGCCAGTAACCCGCGAAATTGAAATTCGGGCGATAGCCTTCCTTCAATCCGAGCACATCGCGATAGAAATCGCGCGTGCGCTCCAGATCGGCGCAGGTGATGGTGAAATGTTCGAGTGCTTCGAGGGCCATTGAGGGCACGAACGCCTCTCCCGCGAACGGGAGAGGCGCATCGCTCACTTTCCTGTCGGTGCCTTGTTGAAGGGCACGTCTTTATCCACACGAATGTCCTGCGGCAGGCCGAGCACGCGCTCGGCGATGATGTTGCGCAGGATCTCGTCGGTGCCGCCCGCGATGCGAAGGCCGGGGCTGCCAAGCCATCCCATCTGGAAGGCGCCGTTCTCCACGCCGTCCTCACCGGTGAGCGCGCCGACTTCGCCTTCCAGCTCCATGGCGAACCCGCTGAGGTCTTGCAGCTTGGACGCCACCACGATTTTCGCGATCGAAGCTTCTGGGCCCGGCTGTTGGCCGCGAGAAAGCGCGGTCATCGTGCGATAAGTGGTGTATTTCAACCCGGCCGAGCGGACATACCAATCGGCGATCTTCTCGCGCACCGCGGCGTTCTTGATCGCAGGGCCGTCTTCCAGTTCGAGTTCGCGCGCGAGCTGGACCAGTTGCGGCACGTCGAGCGCGCCGCCCGTTCCGCCGCCGACCGCGAGACGTTCGTGCATCAGCGTGGTCAACGCTGCCTGCCAGCCCTGCCCCACGTCACCCAGGCGTTGCGAATCCGGGATGCGGACATTGGTGAAGAAGATCTCGTTGAAACCGCTGGCGCCGGATGCCTGTTTGATGGGGCGCACTTCCACGCCGGGCTGTTTCATCGAGAGATAAAACATGGTGAGGCCCTTGTGCTTGGGCACGGTCGGATCGGTGCGCGCGAGCAACAGACCGTAATCGGAGAATTGCGCGCCCGTGGTCCACACCTTCGAACCGTTGATCACCCAATCGTCGCCGTCCTTTTCCGCGCGCGTGCGCAAAGCCGCCACGTCGGAGCCGCCCGCCGGTTCAGAGAACAGCTGGCACCAGATCTCGTCGCCGCGCAGCGCGGGCTTCACATAGCGCGCGATGGACTCCTTGCTGCCATAGGCCATGAGCGTGGGAATGCACATGCCCAGCCCGATGGCGAACGCGCCGGTGTTGGCGACGTCGTATTTTGCCTCTTCCTGACCGAAGATCACGCTTTGCATCGGCGTGCCGCCCAGTCCGCCGACTTCCCTCGGCCAGGTGATGCGGGCATAGCCTTTCTCGGCCTTCTTCGCCTGCCAGGCCTTGGCGGCTTTCAGCGAGGTCTTGTCGTCCTCGCCGAGCGGATCGGAATTGTCGCGCGAGGTTTTCAGTTTCGCGTTGGCGTCGAGCCAGGCGCGCGCTTCGGCGCGAAACTTGGCTTCTTCGGGACTGTCTTCGAAATCCATGGGATCGTTTCCTTATGCGGCGTTGCTGAGTTCGAGTTGGCTGACGAGCTTGTCCTTCCAGACGCGCTGCGGCCCCAGCGCCAGTCCCAGTTCGCGGGAGCGCTTGTAGTAGAAGTGGCAATCGAACTCCCAGGTGAAGCCGACGCCGCCATGGGTTTGGGTGTTTTCCTTCGCGGCGAAATCGAACGCCTGCGTGGCGGAGATGCGGGCTGCGGCAGCGGCGAGCGGAAGTTCGCGCGCGCCCGTCGAAAGCGCCCAGGCGCCGTAATAGGCGTTCGAGCGGGCCAGTTCGTTGCCCACATACATGTCGGCGAGCTTGTGCTTGATCGCCTGGAACGAGGCGATGGGGCGGCCGAAGGCATAACGCTCCATCGCGTAACCCTTGGCCATCTGCAGGCAGACGTCGGCGCCGCCCACCTGTTCGAACGCCATCAGGATGGCGGCGCGGTCGAGCACGCGGTTCAAGTCGCTCCACGCTTCGCCCTGCTTGCCGAGCGCTTCGGCGTTGGCGTTTTCGAAGGTCAGTTCGGCGTGGGAACGCGACGGGTCGATGCTTTGCTGCGCACGGCGTTTGACGCCCGCCTGTTTCAGATCGACCAGCGCAAGCTGAAGCCCACGTTCGCCCGCATCATCCGACCCGCGCGCCAGAACCACGGCGTAATCGGCATCCATGCCGTCGACCACGGCGGTCTTTTTACCGTTCAGTTTCCCGTTCCTGAACGCGGTGCGGATGTTTTTCGGCAAAATTGCGCCCGGTCCTTCAGCCCGCGCGAGCGTTCCGATGATCTCGCAACCGGCCACTTTGGGCAGCAGACGCTGCTTTTGTTCCTCGCTGCCCGACACCAAAACGCTTTCCGCGAACTGGTAGATGGTGGAGGAAAACGGCACTGGGGCAAGCGCGCGGCCAAGCTCTTCGGCGATTACGCACAATTCGAGATATCCAAGGCCAAGTCCGCCATATTGTTCGGGAATCGCCGTTCCGGCCCATCCCAATTCGGCGATCTGTTTCCACAGCGCGCGGTCATATGTGCTGCCGCTTTCGTAAACGCCCCGGACGGTTTTCGGCGTGCAGCGTTCGCTCAGGAATTTGTGCGCCTGATCCTTGAGCATTTTCTGGTCGTCGGAAAAATCGAAGTTCATTTGTGCTCCTGCCCTGGCTGATTATCTGTCACCGCCACGATAGCGTGCTGTGGGGGCCTTGCAACGGCCCCGTCCGCCCAACGCTTTGGCGCCAGCGCGTGCGTGACCAATGAAGGAACCAGAGCTGCAACTGTATTTGCTGAATACAGACGGAAACCCCGTCGCTTACTTGCCGAATACCGG
The DNA here is from genome assembly GCA_964612235.1 of uncultured Rhizobium sp. Taxonomy (GTDB): domain Bacteria; phylum Pseudomonadota; class Alphaproteobacteria; order Micropepsales; family Micropepsaceae; genus Rhizomicrobium. The sequence goes on along the minus strand of CAZTCU010000011.1, from coordinate 1,317 downwards.
ATTTCATGGATTTAGCCATCCGCCCGGAGTTCATTTTGCGCACGGAGTAGAGGTTCCAACACCCGGCTGTCCCTGACGAAAGGCGGCCGCGTTCCGTAATCCGCTCGTGAGCAATTTTTTATAGTTAATTCAGCATCTTATTTCACACCCGCCCCCTGGGTGCCTACGGCGTTTACACCCCCCGAAGAGCCCCCGCCATTTCCTCAATGATTTCAATGCGGAATTTTTTGGCCCGAAAATTGCTTTTTAAATATTCAGCAGCGTCCGTGAAAAGGAGAGCGCGATGGGTAAGTTTAAAACAGCCCTTTTGGCCGGAATGGTGGCGGCGTTGGGCACGTTTGGTTCTGCGAATGCAGCACCGATTACTGGAACATTCACGATCAGCGTCTATCAAGGTAACGGCTCGGGCGGTAGTGGCGCGCCGGAAGAACAAGCCCAACAGACCAATCCCCTGATATCAGGCGGCAATCTTCTCGCGACCGGCACCTACACCGGTGCGATCGACTTCAGCGATGGCGGCACAAACGACATCGCGACCTTCCTTTCGAGCGCGGGCGGCACGGTTGATCCGGCGCTTCTGGCACTCGCAGGAACACCGCTGAGTTCGGGCGGCTTCGATCTTACCAGCGTGTTTGTCATCACCGGCGACGTGGGCGGATCACATCTGTACGGCTCCATCTCGCATGACGATGGCATGAGCCTTTACGATGGTCCCGGCTACGGCAACCTGGTCGCAGGAAGCCCGGCTCCCACAGTGGATATCAGTACGCTTTATTCCAACCTCACAGGTCAGTTTCAGTTGATCTATGTGGAAGCGAACAGCATTCCGGCCGTGTTGACGTTTAACGTCGACCGCATAGTGACCACGCCCGAACCGCTTACACTTTCCCTGTGCGGAGCGGGGCTTGCCGGGTTGGGCGGGCTGCGCCGCCGCCGCAAGGTCGTGCCGACCGCTACGGAGATCCGGCCATGATGGACACGGCCAACCACCTTCTGACCTGGCTGCACACGGTCTTCATCGAGCAGTTCGACGCCTGGGTGCTGCTCGGCTTCTTGGCGCAGGGCATGTTCACCATGCGCTTCGTCGTGCAGTGGATCGCCTCGGAGCGCGCCAAGCGTTCGGTCGTCCCGGTCGCATTCTGGTTCTTCTCGCTGGGCGGCGGCTTCCTGCTGTTCGTCTATGCGGTCAGCCGCCAGGACCCGGTGTTCATCGCCGGGCAAGGGCTCGGCCTGTTCGTCTATATCCGCAATCTCTGGCTGATCGCCAACGAGCACCGCTCGGCGATGACCAAGACGGACTGACCCTTGGCGGCGGGC
>CAZTCU010000010.1:0-23806 GCA_964612235.1 uncultured Rhizobium sp. | reverse complement strand
TCGCCGTCGCTGAAGGAAAGATCGCGCGGCCCGTAATAGAGAAGACGATGTCCGCGTGATTGCGCTTCAAGCGCGAGTGCAAATGTCGAGTCGCCCCCGATGTCGATGCGCTCGATAGGGTCCATCTGGATGGCGACATTCAAGGTCATGGGAATTCCTAGTTCAGTCTGCGTTTGAGGGCATGCAGGGCAAGGGCTGCTTCGTTGAGCGAGGCGTCCCCCGCCTTGCTCAATGCCATTGCTGCTTCATAAGCTTTTTTGGCGGCCCCTAGCGAGCCCGCACCTTCTTGAAGACGCGCCAGTTCCAACCACAATTCGGTGCGGCGCGGCCCAAGCAGCACCATACGCTTGGCGATGTCGAGCGCACGGCCATGTTCGCCGGATTGCGTGGCGCGTTGCTTTAGATTGTTCTGGAGGCGCAACAGAACTTCGGTATCGCTCACGGCATCGGCGATGCGCGGATCTTCGGCCGCAAGTCCGCCCATGCGCGGCGGCGTCCCAAGCTTCTCGCGGTCGAGCGTGACGCCGCCGTTGAACGGATCGAGCAGCGCCTCGCCGCCACGCGAAGATATGCGCATCAGGAAATGGCCCGGGGAGTTCAGCCCTTCGGCGGCGTATCCGGCCGCGCGTGCCGCGTGGATGTAGAGAATGCCCAGCGACACCGGCAGGCCGCGCCGGCGGTCGATTACCGTCATCAGATTGGCGTTCTGAGGGTCGTCATAGGTGAGGCGATCGCCATCATAGCCATAACGCCCCACCATTAAGCCCGTGAGCGCGCGGGCCGCATATTCCGCAGAGGTCGCGAGCTTTGCTTCTTCCTTCGCGTAATGGGCGATCTCGTCCAGATGGGCGCGATAGGGTGCAAGAACGGTTTGGGGCTGGTCGAGCAGCGCCAGCATGAGGGCCGCTTCGGCGAGATTGTGCGGTCCCTCGCCCGCTTCGCCTAGCGCTTTCAGATAGTTGGCCGGATTTTCCGTGGGATCTGACATGGGTTAAGTTTAGCGCCCCTCGTCGCGCCATGCATCGCGCAGATGGTGCGGCAATCGCCCCGGCGCAAGGGCGATTACGTCATAGCGGATGGCCTTTGGCCGCAGGCCCGGGCGCGACGCCAGCCACAGATGCGCCGCCTGACCGATACGCCCGCGCTGGCGGGCGCTGATCGAATCCAGTGCAGCAAGTTCTCCGCCGCGCGCTTTGACTTCGATGAAGCAGATCACCCCGCCCGGCGCTCGCGCGATGAGATCGATTTCCCCCGCGCGCGTACGCACGCGGCGCCCGAGGATGCGATAGCCTTTCAGCATCAGAAGGGCCGCCGCGAAAGTTTCGCTGCGCCGTCCGCGCTTTTCGGCGTTGCGTCCACGCGAAAGGCGAATCTCACTCATTCGCTTGCTTCCGTGCGAGCGCACGCTCATAGATCGGCTTGCGCGGTTGATCGAGCGCCGCGGACAAAAGCTCCGACGCGGCACGCACCGGCATGAATTCCAACGCCTTGTCGAGCAGCGTATCGAGCTTCGCAAGATCGAGCGCGTCTTGCGTTGCGCCCCGCACCACGAGAGTGATCTCGCCTTTCGGTGCGCCCGATTTTTCATAATGCGCGGCCAGTTCGCGCAAGTTTCCGCGCCGCGTTTCTTCGAACAATTTGGTCAATTCGCGTGCGACTACGGCTGCACGATCTCCCAATATCTCCGCCATATCGGACAATGTCTCGGCAAGGCGCGGGCCGCTTTCAAAGAAAATCAGTGTGGCCGCTTCATTTTTCAAATTCTCGAGCGCGCTTCTGCGTTCGCCGGTTTTCGACGACAAAAAGCCTGCGAACAGGAAACGGTCGCTTGGCAGGCCCGACAGGATAAGCGCAGCCAGCGGCGCCGACGGTCCGGGAATGACGTGGACCGCGATATTCTCCGCCAAGGCATCGCGCACCAGTTTGTAGCCCGGATCGGAGACAAGCGGCGTGCCTGCATCGCTCACCAGGGCGATGCGCGCGCCGTCTTTCAGCCGCGCAAGCAGGCGGGGGCGCTCGCGTTCGCCGTTGTGGTCGTTGTAGGGCGAGAGCGGTTTGGCGATGCCGTGGATGGCCAGCAGCTTTGCCGTGACGCGGGTGTCCTCGGCGGCGATGGCGTCGCAAGACCGCAAAACGTCAAGCGCCCTCAACGTGATGTCCCGGGCGTTGCCGATAGGTGTCGCCGTCACATAAAGGCCGGGCGAAAGCTCTGTGGCGTCTGGCGATTTGGGCGTCGAGGCCCTAGGGTGGCCCAAGACCCTTTCGCCCCCTTTGTGCCCCTCCCATGCGTCCGTTCCCCGTGAAGTCCCGCGTGCCATCCAAGACCTTCGCTCGCCTGAAGCGCCGAGTTTGTGCCATCGCGGGCGTCGTTGCGATAGCGGCACTGGCCGGCTGCCAGACCGAAGGCCCTCAAACCGCCCGCGCCCCCCAGGCCCTTGCCGCCCCGCCGGAGGAAATGGCGCCCCACCAGCTCGTCAGCGACAATCCGCAATTCCTGCGGCTGTCCAATACGCCCAAGGATCATCCGCCGGTCCGCATCGGGCTGATGCTGCCCTTCTCCAACGGCTCGCCCGCCACGCGCGCGCTTGCCAACGCCATGCTCAATGCCGCCGAAATGGCGGTCTCCGACACCTCCAACGGCGACCTGCTGCTGATGCCGGTCGACGAAGGTACCGGCCCCGCCGACGCCGCCAAAGCCGCGCGGAAATTGCTGGCACAGGGGGCCGAAGTGATCGTGGGGCCGCTATTCGCCGGATCGGTGACGGCGATCACGCCCATCGCGCGTGACAGGGGCGTTCCGGTGCTGGCGTTCTCGACGGACCGTTCCGTCGCCAGCAAGGGCGTCTACCTCCTGAGCTTCCAGCCGGAGAACGAAATTCGCCACATCGTCGCTTATGCCGCCGCCAAGGGCCGCAAGAACTTCGCGGCGCTGGTTCCGCAGAATGCTTATGGCGATCGCGTGGGGCAGGCGTTCACGCAAATCGTTCCCGAAAATCACGCGCATATCGCCGACGTCGAACGCTTCGCGCCGGGCGCGGCCAACGTGAATGTCCAGACGGCCGCGATCGCCAAAACGAATCCCGATGCGCTGCTGATCGCGCAAGGCGGCGTCGGGTTGCGTGGTATCGCGTCGATGATTGGCACCAACGGAATCGATACGTCGAAAGTCAAATTGCTCGGCACCGGTCTTTGGTACGATCCCACCATCACCAAGGAAGGCGCGCTGACCGGCGGCTGGTTCGCGGCCCCCGCTCCGCATGCGCAGGATGCGTTCGATGCCAAATACCGCAGCATTTTCGATGCGCAGCCGCCGCAGCTTGCAACGCTCGCCTACGATGCGATCTCGCTGGTCGCCCTGCTTGCGCCGGGCGAGCCCTATCACCGCTTCACCCGCGCGGCTCTTGTCGATCCCAATGGATTTGCGGGCGTCGACGGCATCTTCCGCTTCAAGGAAGACGGCACGGCAGAGCGCGGCCTTGCGATTTTACAAGTGGAGCCGGAAGGCTTTCAGGTGATCGAACCTGCGCCGACCACCTTCCAGGCCGTGGGCGGATAGTTCGCCTTAAGAAACTGCCGGTTGGGCGCTGCCGCGGGCCTGCTGCAACTCCGCTTGCTTGGCCTGATAAAGGCTCGCGAAATCGATCGGCTCGATCATCAGGGGCGGCATGCCGCCATCGCGGATCGCATCGGCGACGATGCGGCGCGCGAACGGAAAGAGCAGCGTCGGCCCTTCAATGAGAAGGGTCTTTTCCAGCGACTCTTCCGGAATGTTGTGCAACGCGAACATGCCGGCATAGACGAGTTCGAGCAGGAAGATCGGCCGTTCCTCGGCCTTGGCCGAGACGCGCAGCTTCAGTTCGACCTCGAACTGCTCGTTTTCCATGCGGCGGGCCTGAAGATCGACGCCGAAATCGATCTGGGGACGACCCTGGATGTTGCCCGGAGCACCGGGATTTTCGAAGGAAAGGTCCCGGACATATTGGGCGACGACCTGCATACGGGGGCCGGTTCCCTCGCCGTTCGCCGTGCCGTTGCCGTCCGCGCCGTTGCCCTGTTCGCTCATCCTGTTCCCGTTCTTTTGTGGGTCCGCGCGGCTATATTGGATTGCGCGGATATTACAAGCCAAGGACAGGCGGCAGCGGCCTTTCACCTCATATTCGCCTGATTGAGGTGATGTGCTGGACCCATCCCTCCCTTGGGGGGTAACCTCGCGGCGGAAGGTTCGTAATGCCCGATAGTCAGCTTTTCGAGATCCTGCTGGCCGCCGTCGTGGCCGGCATCGTCCTGTTCCGTCTCTACATGGTGCTGGGACGGCGCACGGGGCATGAGAATCCGCCCCCCGAATATCGCCGTCAGACCTCGCCCTCGGGCGACAATGTGGTGGCCATTCCTGACCGGACCGAGGTCAAGCCGGGAGTGATTGCCGACAAGCCGACCGATGCGGTGGCGCGCGGGCTCCTCGACATCAAGCTGGCCGACCGCAAATTCGAAACCGACCATTTCCTCGAAGGCGCGCGCGGGGCTTACGAAATCATCGTGACGGCGTTCGCCGCCGGAAATCGTCAGGCGCTGCGGCCGCTTCTGAGCGAGGAAGTCTATGCCGCGTTCGACGGCGTGATCCGCGGTCATGAGGAGCGCAAGGAGAAAGTCGATTTCACCTTTGTCGGTTTTTCGGGTGCACGCATCAGCCATGCCGAATTGAAGAACCGCATGGCGGAGATCACCGTCGCGTTCGAAGCGAAATATATTTCCACCACTGCCAAACAGGACGGCGCCATCGTCGAAGGCGATCCCAAGGCGGTGCGCGATGTGACCGATGTGTGGACCTTCGCGCGCGATACCTCATCGCGCGATCCGAACTGGACGCTCATCGCCACCTCCGGCGAGCACCACTGACAAAGGCCGCGCCATGACAAGGCGCGTGGCCCTTTTCCTCATCGCCGTTTTCCTTCTGACTGCAGCCGCGATCTGGTTTCTGCAACGGCCCAAAATCGCGCCATCCGGCATGGAATTGACTGCCGCGCGATTCGGTGACCTGCCCGGCTGGCGTACAAGCGATGCGAAGGGCGCGCTTGCCGCGTTCCGGCTGTCATGTGGGGCGCTTGCCAAGAAAGCGGCATCCGACGGCATGGGCGGCGCAGGCTATGCGGGAACGGTGGGCGATTGGGTGGAGGCGTGCAACCAATTGTCGGGTGCTTCCAACGCGCGCGAATTCTTCGAAAAGAATTTCACGCCATTCGCCGTTCGCGCCGCGGGCAATAGATTGTTCACCGGTTACTACGAGCCCGAACTGCGCGCGAGCCGCACCAGGCATGGCGTGTATCAAATCCCTGTTTACGGCTTGCCCTCCGATCTGGTGAGCGTCGATCTCGGCAAGTTTCGGGACGAATGGAAGGGTGAGCAAATTGCGGGCCGTATCGAAGGCCACAAGCTGACCCCCTATTCGACGCGCGCGGAAATTGACGCGCGCGGACTTCCGAATGCGCCCGTCCTGTTTTACGCCAGCGATCCGGTTGCAGTATTCTTCCTGCATATCCAGGGATCGGGGCGCGTCGCCTTCGACGACGGCAGCAAGGCACGCGTTGGCTATGCGGGCAAAAACGGACGGCCTTATACCGCTATCGGCCGGACCTTGATCGAACGCGGCGCGCTGACCAAGGACAGCGTGTCGATGCCCGCGATCCGCGCCTGGCTGAAAGCACACCCAAAAGACGCCCGTGCGGTGATGCAGACAAACCAGTCCTACACTTTCTTCGCCCTTTCGCCGGCGGGCGATGCCGCGCAGGGAAGCAAGGGGACCGAAGGCGTTGCGTTGACGGCGGGCGCGAGTCTGGCGGTGGACAATCGCATTCATCCGCTTGGAATGCCGCTGTTCCTTGTGACGACGCTGCCCGTGAAAACGCCGAAACCGTTCCATCACCTTCTCATTGCACAGGATACGGGCGGCGCCATTCGCGGTGCGGTGCGCGGCGACGTTTATTGGGGAACAGGTGCGGAAGCCGAACGGCTGGCCGGCGCGATGAAATCGCAAGGCGAGCTTTACGTGCTGTTGCCGAATAAGATCGCGGCAAAGCTCGGCAGCGGCAAGGCATTCAAACTCAAATGACCGGCAAACGTACCGTGACCGACGAGGAGCGCGCGCTATTCGAGCAGGGCTTCAAGGAAGCCCGGCCCTTGGCGGACCCAACATCTGCTTCCAAACCGGCCAGAACTGCCAAATCGCATGAGACTCACACGGGCGTCGACGGGCGTACGGCAGAGCGGCTGAGACGCGGAACGATGGAGCCGGATGCTCGGCTCGATCTGCATGGCTTCACCGAAGCCGCCGCCCATGGCGCACTCATCACTTTTCTGCGCTCGGCGCAGATGCGCGGGCACAGGTTGGCGCTGGTGGTGACGGGAAAGGGCACAAGGAAATCCGACCCCTATGCGCCGTTTGATCTCGAACTCGATGCTCGGTCGCGCGGCGTGCTCAAAACCGCGGTCCCGCGCTGGTTGAAGGAGCCGGCACTGGCCGGGATTGTCGCCGATATGCGCGAAGCACACCGGAAACATGGCGGCGCGGGTGCGTTGTATGTGTATCTGCGCAAGACCGCGAAATGAGACAGGCTTTCCACACGCTCAAGATAAGGACCAAGGGGCCCGGCCTCTACGATGTCACAGCCGAGGTTGCGGCCTTCGTGGAAGGCGAGAAGATACGCGATGGGTTGCTGACCTGTTTCATCCGTCACACCTCGGCATCCCTGTTGATCCAGGAAAACGCCGATCCGGACGTTCTGACGGATCTGGAGAATTTCATGCGGCGCACCGTGTCGCGCGATCCGAAGCTCTACCGACATACCACGGAGGGGCCTGATGACATGCCCTCGCATATCCGATCGGCGCTGACGGCGACGTCGCTATCCATTCCGCTGCGCGACAGCGGACTGGCGCTTGGCACCTGGCAGGGAATTTATGTATTCGAGCATCGCGACGCGCCGCATGCGCGCGAGGTGATGCTGCATCTGATCGGCGAATAGTTAGAGAAAGTTCGACAGGCTTATTTCCGGGCGCGCGCCATAGTGCGAGATCACTTCGGCGGCGGCGGCGGCGCCGAGCCTGCCGCAGCGATCGAGCGGCTGGCCGTGGGTGAGGCCGTAGAGGAAGCCCGCCGCGAACTGATCGCCTGCGCCCGTCGTGTCCACCACGCGCGCCACCGGCTCCGCGTCGAGAACATGCAGTTCTTTCCCGTACGCCACGACACAGCCTTTTTCCGAACGTGTCAGCGCGAGGATGCCGTCCGTCTGGCGGGCAGCCTGTAGCGCGGCATCGAAATCCTCAACTTCGAACAGCGCCTTCGCCTCTTCCTCATTGGCGAAAAGAATATCCAGATCGTTCTTCCAAAGGTTGAGGAATTCCTCGCGCCAGCGGCCGACACAGAACGGATCGGACAAGGTGAGCGCCACCTTGTGACCAGCGCGCTTCGTGGCAGCGATGGCTTTGTTGATGGCTGCTTTCGCATCGGGCGCGTCCCACAGATAGCCCTCGATATATAGCACTTTCGCACGCGCGATTTTTTCTTCGTCGATGTCGGACGGCGCAAGTTCGCGGCTGGCGCCCAGATAAGTGTTCATGCTGCGCTGTCCGTCCGGCGTCACCGCGATCAGGCAACACGCGGTGGGGGCACCTGCATTCGCCATTCTAGTGCTGTAGTCGATTCCGGTTTTGGCCATGCTGGCAGCAAAGCTTTCGCCCAGGCGATCGTCCTTCACGCGGCCCACGAACAAACCATTGCCGCCGAAGGATGCCACGCCTGTCATGGTGTTGGCCGCCGAGCCGCCCGCGATCTCACGTGTTTCCGGCAATGCTTCATAGAGCGTTTGGGCGCGGAACTCGTCGATCAGCGTCATCACACCCTTGGCAATATTATGTTTGAGCAGGAACGCATCGTCGGTGGGCGCGATCACATCCACGATGGCGTTGCCGAGGGCTGCGACGTCGAATTGCTTCACGAACGAACTCCTATTTCTTTTTCTTGACTGGCTTCTTGGGCAACGGGCCTTCCGGCGTCTTGTGCGGATAGAGACAGATGTCGCGGACCACACAAACGGGGCATCTGGGCTTTCTCGCAATGCACGTATAGCGGCCGTGCAGGATTAGCCAATGATGCGCGTGAAGCCTGTATTTATCCGGCACACGTTTGTCGAGCGCGATTTCCACATCGCGTACGTTTTTTCCCGGCGCCAAACCCGTGCGGTTGGAAACGCGAAACACGTGGGTATCGACCGCGATCGTACCTTCGCCATAGATCACGTTGAGGATCACATTCGCCGTTTTGCGGCCGACGCCGGGCAGGGCTTCCAGCTCTTCGCGCGTTTTCGGCACCTGACTATCGTGATTTTCGATCAGCGCCTTTGCCAGCGCGATGACGTTCTTCGCCTTGGTGCGGAAGAAGCCGATGGTCTTGATGTGCTGGATCAACTTCTTCTCGCCGAGCGCCACCATTTTTTCCGGCGTATCGACGGTCTTGAACAGGTCTTCCGTCGCGCGATTGACGCCCTTGTCCGTCGATTGCGCGCTCAACACCACCGCAACAAGCAGGGTGAATGGATTGGCGTAGTTCAATTCCGTCTTCGGTTCCGGCATCGACTTTTTCAGACGCGCGAAAAACGTGTCGATTTCGGCAGGCGTGAGCTTACGTGGCATTTTCGGAAAATCGTTCCAGTTCCTGCCACAGAAATGCCTGAAATCCGAACGGGTTGAAAGTGGGAACCATCCGGACGAGCATCCGTTATCGGCAAACTGCGTAACCAAGGAGGCAGTGATGAAATTCGCCAAACTTGCAGCCGGTCTGGCTTTAGCTTCGGCCCTTGGCCTTTCGGCCTGCGGAACCGATCCGGGTGACCGCGCGGTTTCGGGTGCCGCCATTGGCGCAGGTGCAGGTGCGATCATCGGCGCTGCCACCGGCACTCCGGCGACAGGCGCTGCGATCGGCGCATTGGCAGGCGGCGCAATCGGCGGATTGACGGATCCCTGCACATTGAATCTGGGCGATCCTTATTGGAAGGATCACGGCGGGCGGCACGAATATGACCGCCGGTGCGGACGTCATCATCATCGTGACCGTGATGGATATCCCGATTAATACCAAGAGGCCCGCTTTTCGCGGGCCTCTTTTTTTGCTTGATCCGAAGGCGGCGAGCTTCGATGCTTGTCCCATGAGCGAGGTGAAGACCGTTCTTCTGGATGCGGTGCTGCGGCCCAATCCGCCGATGTCGCGCCGGGCACTGCTCATCATTCTTGCCATCGTCACATCGTTCAATTTGGCGTTCGCGCTAAGCTTCGTGCTCAAGGGCGCATGGCCGATTGCGCCGTTCATGGGATTGGATGTGGCGCTGCTGGCGTGGGCGTTCCATGCTAGCAGACGCGCGGCGCGGCGTTTCGAGCATCTCACACTGACACCGGACAATCTGCGAATCCTGCGCCAGCCTGTGAAAGGGCAGGCCGATGAAGTGGCGCTCAACCCTTACTGGGTGCGCGTGGAGATGGACGATCCGCCGGAACCCTGGAGCCAGCTAACGCTCAAGAGCCACGGCAAGGGCGTGCAGATCGGAACGTTCCTCAGCCCCGATGCGCGAGCGGCGTTCGCGGATGTTTTGCGGTCTGCGCTCCGGCGTGCTCGCGAAACCGTTCCCGTCTAGATGAGCAAGAAACGGGTCGTAACGGGGCGCGAAAAACCCCATCTTGCGTCCATGAGCACGAACCCGATCCTCGACGGCACTGTCGAAACCCCGACCTGGCGCAAGATGGGCCGGGCGATCCGCTTTCTCTCCGAACACTATCAGGATCAGCCTGACCTCGAAGAGGCGGCATCCGTGGCAGGGCTTTCGCCCTATCATTTCCAGCGGCTGTTCACCCGTCATGTCGGCGTGAGCCCGAAGGCCTTCGTTTCGCATCTGACGCTCAACCACGCCAAGACGGAATTGCAGCATGGCGCGAGCGTGCTGGATGCCGCACTCGATGCCGGTCTTTCCGGACCGTCGCGATTGCACGATCTCTGTCTCAAGGTCGAGGCAATGACGCCGGGCGATTACGCCAAGGGCGGCGAAGGCTTGCTGATCGAATATGGCTTCCACGACTGCCCGTTCGGCGTGACGTTGATCATGGCGACGGACAAGGGCGTCTGCGGCATGGCCTTCGGCGACGAGGGCGAAGAAGACGAGATGCTGGACGACATGAAGAGCCGCTGGCCGCGCGCACGCTATCGCGAAGCGGTCGCGCGCACCGCACCACTTGTCCGGCAGATCTTCGCGCTCGATCCGAAGGAGAACGATGAGATCAAGCTGCATCTGCTCGGCACACCCTGGCAGATCAAGGTTTGGCAGGCGCTGATGGAAATTCCGTCAGGCTCGGTCACGACCTATCGCACCATCGCGGCGAAAGTTTGCACCCCGAAAGCTTCACGCGCGGTCGGTGCTGCGGTCGGACGCAATCCAATCTCTCTTCTGATTCCCTGTCATCGCGTGCTTGGAACGAGCGGCGCGTTGCACGGCTATCATTGGGGCCTGCCGCGGAAGCGCGCGATGCTCGCGCTGGAAGCGGCGCGTCAGTCCGAAAGTCCCAAGACATCCGCCATCGCATAGAGGCCGGGCTTCTTGCCCTGCCCCCAGCGAGCGGCGGCAAGAGCGCCGGTGGCGAAGATCGAGCGATCTTCGGCGACGTGCTTGAACACGATGCGCTCGTTTTCGCCTGCGAATATGACGTCGTGTTCGCCGACCACCGTGCCGCCGCGCAAGGCCGCAAAACCGATGGCACCTTTTTCGCGGGCGCCGGTGTGCCCGTCGCGGGCGCGCACCGCTTTTTCCTCAAGCGAGACATTGCTGCCAGCGGCTGCGGCTTGCCCCAACAGCAATGCCGTGCCGGAGGGCGCATCGACCTTCATGCGGTGATGCATCTCGACGATCTCGATATCGAAATCCGGCAGCGCTTTTGCCGCTTTCTTCACAAACGCGGCCATTAAATTCACGCCGAGGCTCATATTGCCGGATTTCACGATCACGGCATGACGGGCAGCGGCGCGGATTTTCGTTTCGTCGTCGGCGGAGCAGCCGGTGGTGCCGATGACGTGGGTGATGCGGGCTTGCGCTGCGAGCGCCGCCAATTCGACGGAGACTTTGGGAATCGTGAAGTCGATTATCGCATCTGCTTTGGCAATCACCGGTAAGGCGTCGTCGGTCAGTTGCACGCCAAGCGGCTTCACGCCAGCAAGTGTTCCTGCATCGGCGCCGAGATCGGGATGACCGCTTGCTTCCAGTGCGCCACCGAGCGCGAGATCGCTGCTTTCGGCGATCATCTTTATGAGCGTCTTGCCCATGCGGCCACCTGCTCCGGCAACAACGACGCGAATAGCCACGCTTTTCTCCCTCAATGTGCCATGCGTTCGACGAAAGACTGCGCGATGGCCTGCCCGAACCATGGTATCGCAGGAATGAGTATATAGGCCGAAAGACGCAAGGCCGTCGTCTGATCAAAGGGCCATTCGCGCACATCTTCGATGCGTTTTTCGTATGCCAACAGGCCTTGCAGCCTTGTGGCGGCATCGGCGTGCGAAACAGCCTGTTCGCGCAGGCCGGAGATGGATTTGCGCACCCTTTCCAGCTCGATGTCCTTGGCGTGGCGGATGCGGCGGTGAACGCGCTCCATCGGCCGCAGGAATGTCCAAAGCCCCATGCCCGCTGAAAACGCCAGCGTAAGAAAGGTGGAGGCCGCCATGTTGTCGCCTACAAAGAATAGGCAGATGGCAGCGGCGACAGCGAACCAGATGAGCGAGGTGCGCGCCCGGTTGCGTCCGATCACATTGAGCAAATCGATCCGCAGGAGATCGATCACCAGATCGTGCTGTATCGAGCGGTCGAACATCTGGCTGCTTCGGGTGGAAAGCACCACGCCACGGGCGATGAGCAGGCTGACATAGACTTCGACGAAGACGAACCACACCGCGCTGAAAGGATGGGCGAGCAGTTCGACATAGGAGGACGACATCGCAACGAGGATGAGGCCCACGATCACGCCGGCGATATTGGCGTTGCGCAACCGGACCTTTGTGGACGCATCGAGAAACTCGGGATAGTTGCCGGCCTCGTAGTGAAAGATCGCGCGATAGGCGACGGCGTCATCCTCGTCCATGGAGCGCACCCAGCGCTGCGTTCCGAGCACCACCACGATCAACAGCGACAGGACCAGGGCAGGCCAGACATTGAGGCTGAAACCCAGAACCTTTCCTGCCGGATCGAAAATCGGCAGGTGGTCGAGCGCCATTGTGCCCGCCAGCGTGCCTGCGAGGAAAAGGAAAATCAGGATCGAGGTGAGGAGCGTGCCGAAGGGGGAGAGGTCGAACATCCACTGTTCGAACCGATTCCGGCTGGGCGCTGGGCGCGGCGGCGACGGTTCGGCAAGGGCGGAGGCATCAGTCATGGCCTGCCCAATTGAACCTCACTTTTTGGAGGGAGGGGGGTGGGGGGTACCCTCTGTTTTGTCATCGATCACCTTTCGCCCACATCATATCGCAGGCTGAGAGGTGTTCGATAGCTCAGGCCTTCAGGCCTTGGTGTCGACGCGGGGCGGCGGCGGGGCGTCACCCCTGGCCACCGTCACCATGGCGGGGCGCAAAAGCCGGTCGCCGATCGTGTAGCCCGTCTGCACCGTGGTCACGATGGTGCCCTTGGCCTTTCCTTCGGCCGGAACCTCGGCGATCGCCTGATGCAGGTTGGGATCGAATTTGGCGTCGGCAGTGTCGATGCGCTTGACGCCATGGCTTTCGAGCGTCGCGAGCAATTGGCGTTCGGTCGCTTCCACGCCGTCGATCACCGCCTTCACCTGCGGGCTGGCGCTGGCTCGCGCATCCGGCGGGCAGGCTTCGATGGCGCGCTGGAAATTGTCGGCCACGGCGAGCACGTCGCGGGCAAATTTCGTCACGGCATATTGCGAGGCGTCGAGCTTTTCGCGCTCGGCCCTCCGGCGGAGGTTTTCCCCATCGGCGAGCGCGCGCAACAGGCGGTCCTTCAATTCCGCCACTTCGCCGCGCAGCATGTCGGCCTCGTCGAGCGGGGTGTTGTCCTGGCCGGAAGCGTTCGGATTTTCGGTGTCTTCGCTCATCATTGTTCCTTGATAACGCATCAGCCGAGCAATCGGCCAACCACTTTCGCCGTGTGATCGACCATCGGGATGATGCGGGCATAGTTGAGCCGCGTGGGGCCCAGCACGCCGATCACGCCGATGACCTTGCCTTGCGCATTGGCATAGGGCGCGGCCACGATAGACGAACCGGAGAGACTGAACAGCCGGTTTTCCGAGCCGATGAAAATGCGCACGCCGTCGCCTTCGGCCGCGAGTTCGAGCAGGCGGATCAGATCGTTCTTGCGTTCGATGTCGTCAAACAGAGTGCGAATGCGTTCCAGATCGCTCTGCGCTTCCATGCTTTCCAGCAGATGCGAGGCGCCACGCACGATCAGGACTTTTTCATCCACCGCGCGCGAACCGCTGGTGGGTGTGGACAGGGTGGCCAATCCTTCGGCCACGATCTTGGCCGTCAGCACGTCGAGTTCGGCGCGTTCGGTTTCAAGCTCTTTGAGGATTTCGTCACGCGCCGTATCGAGCGTGCGCCCGCGCAGGCGCGCGTTCAGGTAGTTGGACGCTTCCGAAAGCACCGATGCCGGCAACCCCGCGGGCGTCGCAATGACGCGATTTTCGACCGCGCCATCCTCGGTGACGATCACCACCAGGGCCTTGCCGGGGCCGATATTGACGAATTCGATATGCTTGAGGGTTGCGGCGTCCTGCTTGGCCGCCACCATGAGACCTGCGCAACGCGACAGGCCCGACAGCATGGTCGCGGCTTGTGTAAGCACATCTTCCAATCCGCGGTCCGAACCGGAAATGCGCTGTTCGATGGTGCTGCGTTCTTCGGGCGCGAGTTCGCCGATCTGCAACATGCCGTCGACGAAAAGGCGCAGGCCCCGTTCGGTCGGCACGCGGCCAGCACTGGTATGCGGCGCATAGAGCAGGCCCATGGCCTCGAGATCGGCCATGACGTTGCGGATCGAGGCGGGCGAGAGCGCCAGCGGCAGGCGTTGGGAGAGCGTGCGCGAGCCAACCGGCTCGCCTGAGGTCAGGAATGCTTCCACCAGGCTGCGGAACACCTCCCTCGGGCGGTCGCCGAGGTTGTTGATCTGATTGCGCGAGGAGGACCCGTCCAAATTAACCCATTGCTTTCATTGAAAGATTTCTGTCCGTCGCAGACCTTGTTTGCGCCCCGGACCCATTGTGGCTAGGTAGCCCCAGAAACCCCGGACTTCAAGAGAGACGAGATGCGCCCCAGCAGCCGCGCGGCCGACCAGATGCGTCATGTAACCCTGGAAAAGGGCGTGGCCAAACATGCCGAAGGCTCGTGCCTGGTGAAGTTCGGCGACACTCATGTGCTGGTGACGGCTAGCCTTGAGGAAGGTGCGCCTTCCTTCCTGAAAGGGACGGGCAAGGGTTGGGTGACGGCGGAATACGGGATGCTGCCGCGCTCGACCGGAAGCCGGATGCGGCGCGAGGCGGCCCAGGGCAAGCAATCGGGCCGGACGCAGGAGATCCAGCGGCTGGTCGGGCGGTCCTTGCGCGCCATCACCGATCTTTCGGCGCTGGGCGAAAAGCAGATCGTGATCGACTGCGACGTGCTGCAGGCCGACGGCGGCACACGCACGGCTTCCATTACCGGCGGCTATGTGGCGCTCGCCCAATGCGTTTCCTTCATGAAGAAGGTCGGCATGGTGACCAAGCCCGTGCTCAAGGATCACGTCGCCGCCGTGTCTTGCGGCATCTACAAGGGTACGCCGGTTCTCGATCTCGACTACGACGAGGATTCGACGGCCGAGACCGATGCCAATTTCGTGCTGACCGGCGCGGGCGGTCTTGTCGAGATTCAGGGAACGGCCGAAGGCGCGCCGTTCAGCGAAGAAGAACTTGCCCATCTGCTGCGCCTGGCGCGCAAGGGGATCGGCGAGCTTGTCGATCTGCAGAAACAGGCGGTGGCGTGAAATTCGAACGCGGTACAACGCTTGTCGTGGCCAGCCACAACCAGGGCAAGGTGCGCGAGATCAAGGATCTGCTCGCACCTTTCGGCATCGTGACCAAAGGCGCCGCCGAACTTGGCTTGCCGGAACCGGAAGAAACCGAAACGACGTTCGCGGGCAACGCGGCGTTGAAAGCACGCGCCGCGGCGAAGGCGAGTGGATTGCCAGCGTTGGCCGATGATTCCGGTTTGGCGGTGACGGCTCTTGGCGGCGCGCCGGGGATTTATTCGGCGCGGTGGGCGGGCGAAACGAAAGATTTTTCCTTCGCCATGCAGCGTGTGGAACGCGAGTTGAAGGAAAAGGGTGCGCAGGATTTCTCCGCCAAATTCGTTTGCGCGCTGGCGCTGGCGGAACCGGGCAAGGAACCGGAAATCTTCGAGGGCGAAGTGCACGGCCGTCTCCTTTTTCCGCCGCGCGGCACTCGCGGTTTCGGCTATGATCCGATCTTCGTGGCGGATGGCATGAGCGAGACTTTCGGCGAGATAGAGCCCGCACGGAAACACGCGATGAGCCATCGCGCGCGCGCCTTTACCAAGCTGGTGGCCGCGCTGAAATGAGCGGTTTCGGAATCTATGTCCATTGGCCGTTTTGCGCGGCCAAGTGCCCCTATTGCGATTTCAACAGCCATGTCCGTTCGCAGATCGACGAAACGGGATGGGTGGACGCGATTGGGCGAGAGCTTGCCCATGTCGCGGCGTTGCAGGGGGAAAGGAGGCCCGAGGTCGAAGCGATTTTCTTTGGAGGGGGCACGCCATCCCTGATGCGCGGCGCATCGGTGGGGGCGACGCTCGACGCGATCTCGAAATATTGGACACTCGATCCCGATGTCGAGATCACCCTGGAATCCAATCCGGCGAGCGCGGACGCGGCGCGATTTCGCGATTACAAGGCAGCGGGTGTGAACCGGCTATCGCTCGGCATTCAGGCATTGAACGATCCCGATCTGAAGATGCTGGGGCGCCTGCACAACACGGCGGAAGCGAAATCGGCGATCCGGATGGCGCTTTCGACCTTCGAGCGCACGTCGTTCGATCTGATCTACGCGCGGCCGGAGCAGGCTGTTGAGGATTGGAAAGCCGAATTGCGGGAGGCGATTGCCTTCGGCACCGAGCATCTGTCGCTTTATCAGCTCACCATCGAACCTGCCACGCCCTTTGCGACCCTCGCACGGACCGGGGCGTTGAAGATTCCCGACGATGATCGCGCGGTTGCACTTTACGAAGCGACGCAAGAGGTGAGCGAAGCGGCAGGGCTTCCGGCTTACGAGATTTCCAATCATGCCCGGGCGGGCGCACAGTCGCGGCACAATCTGATCTATTGGCGGTATGGCGATTATGCGGGCGTGGGGCCGGGGGCGCATGGTCGGTTGGTGCTCGACGGAAAGCGCGTGGCGACGGCGTGCGAGCGGTTGCCGGAACGTTGGCGCGAGATGGTATTGCGCGACGGTTTCGGTTTTGCGCAAACACCCATTTCGGACGAAGAAGCGGCGCGCGAACATCTGCTGATGAATTTGCGGTTGACCGAAGGATTGGATATCTCGGCCTACAAGGCGCGCTGGAATATCGCGCTGGACGACGCGCGTATCGATTCACTGGCGCAGGACGGTTTGCTGGAACGCGCTGGAGTTGTCATCCGCGCGACGCCCAACGGCAGGCTCGTGCTCAACAGCGTGATCGCGGCGCTGGCGGCTTAAGCCTGATTCCAGATCGCGTCCGCGCCGAGTTCGGAAACGAACTTCGCGTGAGCTTCGAGTTCTGCCGGCGTGAGGCGCGACGGGAGTGGAGTAGGGCGCACGCGCGCGGGCTGCTGCGAGACTTCGCCGACCACAATTGCCGTGTCGGAGGGGGCCAGCATCAGTTTGGTCTGACGGCCGCCGATCAGTTCGAGATAGACCTGCGCCAACAACGAAGCGTCGAGCAGGGCGCCGTGCTTGGTGCGCGTGGTCAGATCGATGCTGAAGCGTTTGCACAATTCATCCAGCGAATAGCGCGAGCCGGGAAATTTTGCTTTCGCGATATCGATGGTGTCGATGGCGCGAGCGAATGGAATCGCCGGGCGCGTGACCTTCAGGAATTCGGCGTTGAGGAATTTGAGGTCGAAGCCTGCATTGTGGATCACCAACGGCGCATCGCCCAGGAATTCAATCAACTCGTCCACCACATGGGCGAACAGCGGCTTGTCGGCCACGAATTCCTCGGTGATGCCGTGGACGCGCTGTGATTCTATCGGGATGTCGCGTTCGGGGTTGAGATAGCACTGATAGGTGCGCCCGGTCGGCACATGGTCGTAAAGCTCCACGCAGCCGATTTCGATGATGCGGTGGCCGTCGGACGGGTCGAGGCCGGTGGTTTCGGTGTCGAGAACGATTTCACGCATGGGCGCCGTTCTCTCCTGAAAGACGGCGCTTGTGAAGGGCTTTCACCACGTCTTCCACCTGTTTGAAGGCATGGTCGAGGCCCTTGTCGGTTTCGACCACGAAATGGGCCTGGGCCCGCTTTTCGGCATCGGGCATCTGGCGGGAGAGGATGTGGTCGAGCTTTTCCGCCGTCATGCCTTCGCGCTTGAGCACGCGCGCGCGCTGGATCCCGGCGGGGGCGGAGACCACCACCACGGCATCCATCCGCTTGTGGCCGCCGGTTTCGAACAGGAGCGGGATGTCGAGCACCACCATCTCTGCGCCTTTCGCGGTGGCGTCGGCGAGGAATTCCATCTGCTCGCGCGCCACCAGCGGATGGACGATTGCCTCGAGCTTCTTGAAACCGTCAGGGATGGCGGTGATTTCCTTTGCCAGCTTCTCGCGGTTGACGCGGCCGTCTTCGACGGTGTGGGGAAAGAGCTTTTCGATTTCGGGCACGGCGGCGCCACCTTTTTCATAAAGGCGATGAACGGCGGCATCGGCGTCGTACACGGGCACGCCAAGCTCCGCGAACATCTTCGCGGTCTCGGTCTTGCCCATGCCGATGGAGCCGGTGAGGCCCACGAGATAGGGACGCGCGGTCATGCCTGCAACGCCTGTTCAAGTTCGGTGCGCAGGGCCGGCGTGACCTTGGGCGTGATGCCATAGAACGCGGCGAAGGAGGGTGCCGCCTGATACATCAGCATGCCGAGGCCATCGACCGTGTTGTGGCCGCGTGCTTTCGCGTTTTTCAGAAGCCCGGTTTCAAGCGGGTTGTAAATAAGATCGCAGACCGCAGCCCCCTGAGGCAACGGATCGAGATTGAGATCGAGTGCGGGCTGGCCCTTCATGCCCGCGCTGGTGGCGTTCACGAGAAGGCCGGTGTCGCGCGCGGCGGCAGGCCAATCGGCGCAGGCTTTCAGTTTCGCTTTTACGAACGGAGCAAGGGCATCCGCCAACGTCGCCGCGCGCTCCCGGTGACGGTTCAAGATGCGGATCTCGCTTGCGCCGAGCACATCGAGCGCGAGGACGGCTGCGCGCGCCGCACCGCCCGCGCCCAGAAGCGTGGCCGGAGCGCCGGATAAGGTGACGCCGCCGGCCCGCAGGCTTGCCGCCAGGCCCTCCGCATCGGTGTTGCGGCCTTCGAGCGTGCCGTCCTCGCGGAAGACGAGAAGGTTCGCCGCACCCGCCGCCCGCGCCGCATCGTCGAGTTTGTGGGCGAGCGCGAAGGCTGCCTCCTTGTGCGGAATGGTGAGATTGACGCCTTTGAACCCGGCGAGCCGCAAACCTTTCAACGCCACGGCCAAATGTTCGCGCGGGATCGGAAGCGGCACATAGGCGCCGTCCACGCCATGCGCCTTGAGCCAGTGATTGTGCAGGCGCGGCGACAGCGAATGGGCCACCGGCCAACCGGCGACGCCCGCGCACAAGGCCTTTGCGCTGATGGTCATGTGGCCACGATCCCATGTTGCCGGAGCGCCGCCAACAGCGGCTGAAGCGGCAATCCCAGCACGGTGAAATAATCCCCTTCGACACGTTCGAAAAGCTGCGCGCCCCGGCCCTCCAGCCGATAGCAGCCGACGCCTTTCAACAGCGCCTCGCCTTCAGAGCTCAGATAGTCGTCGAGGAAGTGGTCGCTGAAATCGCGCATCGTAAGGGTTGCGGTTTCCACAGCGCGCCACATCGCGCCACCTGCCTTGGCGAGAACCAGTGCGCTGATGAGTTGGTGCGTGCGCCCCCGCAGGCGCCGCAGCAGGGTCCGCGCCTCGTCAAGGCCGATGCATTTGCTCACAAGCTCGCCTTCGAAGGCCAGCACCTGATCGGCACCGAGTACAAATGCGTCAGGCACAGACGCGGACACGCGAACCGCCTTCAGCTCGGCCAAAGCATCTGCGACATCGCGCAACGGCGCCTTGGCGGCCAAAAGCGAATCTTTCACCGCCTCTTCGTCCACATGGGCCGGGCGCACTTCGAAGTCCACGCCCGCGCCCTTGAGAACCCGTGCCCGGACTTCGCTTGCCGAGGCAAGGATCAGCCGTCTCACGGTTCGATCTCCTGCTGTTCGGCCAGGAGATTGAGGATGGCCGCGGCTGTTTCTTCCACCGACCGGCGTGATACGTCGATGGTCGGCCAGTCGCGTTGTTCGAAGAGCTTGCGCGTGTTGGTGACTTCGGCGCGGACATTTTCGAGATCGACATAACTCGTGTCGCGCACTTCGCCCAAGGTGTTCAACCGATTGCGGCGTACCTGCACAAGACGATCGGGGGAGGCCCACAGGCCGACGATCAACGGTTTTTTTGCGCGCAGCAGTTGCGGCGGCAAAGGCATGCCCGGCACGATGGGAACATTCGCCGCGCGCACGCCGCGAATGGCAAGATACACACAAGTCGGTGTCTTCGAGGTGCGGCTTGCGCCGGCGAGGACGACTTCGGCGTCGTCGAGTGTCTCGAGCGCCTGACCGTCATCGTGCTGGATGGTGAAATTCAATGCCTCGATGCGTTGCAGATACTTCTGGTCGACATCGTGTTGGCCGCCGGGTCTGTGGGTCTCTGCGGCACCCAGGAAATTTCGCATGACGGCGATAGGAGCTTCGAGCACGTCGTAGGTCGGCACGCCTATCTGTCCACATTGCGCCAACAAGTCCTTGCGCAGGTCTGGATTGACCAGCGTGAAGAACACCAGTCCGGGTTCCTCGCGGATGTGTTCCAGCGCGCGCTCCAACTGGCGTTTGCTGCGAACCAGC
Source organism: uncultured Rhizobium sp. (assembly GCA_964612235.1). Classification (GTDB taxonomy): domain Bacteria; phylum Pseudomonadota; class Alphaproteobacteria; order Micropepsales; family Micropepsaceae; genus Rhizomicrobium. Next base: position 3,573 of record CAZTCU010000010.1, on the reverse strand, counting down.
GCGTAGAAATGTTCGTTGACCGCCACGCCTTCGAACTGTGCCAGCGCCGCGCGCGCGATGGCATTCAGGGTTTCGCCGGTGGCGTCGGAGACCAGATGGACATGAAATTCCCTGCTCACAGATTCACCCTCAAATTCGTTCCCAGCTATGTCGGATCATCCACAAAAACCTCGTTATCCCTGGGCCGTGTGCATCCTGGTCGCAAACCCTATAACACTCTGGGCACAAACTGCCCGACCCTTCGGCCCTTGAGGATTTACCAAGCCCTTGAGCGCAAACGACTTAGGGCCTAGATCAAACCTTACACACCGAAGCCTCCACAGATAACAGGCCTAACATCATCTCCAACAACTCTTCTTAGGAGTCTTGTTTTGAAGGAAGAGAAAAAGATTGTGAGCGTTCTGAAAGGCGAGGCTGTCTGGCCTCCGCCGGTGTGGCTCATGCGTCAGGCCGGACGCTATCTGCCGGAGTACCGTGAGCTTCGGACCAAGACCGGATCGTTCCTGAAGATGGCGATGACGCCGGAAATCGCTTGCGAGATCACGTTGCAGCCGATCCAGCGTTATGGGTTCGATGCGGCGATTCTTTTCTCGGACATCCTGACAGTGCCGATGGCGCTGGGGTTCGACGTGTTGTTCGACGAAGGCAAAGGACCGCGTGTCGTTTTGGGCGACAAGGAAGAAGGGCAGGGCTTGGAGATCCGTCCCAAAATGTGGGCCGAGAAGCTTGCGCCGGTCTATGAAAGCATCGAGTTGGTCAAGGCGAAACTGGACGGCAACACGGCTTTGTTCGGTTTTGCGGGGGGGGCCTGGACGCTTGCGAGCTACATGGTGAAGGGCGCTGCGGCCGAGGATCAGCGGGCGGCCAAGCTTTGGGGGTATCGCGATCCGGAAGGTTTCGGGAAGTTCATCGCGGTGATCGGCGAATGCGTGGCCTTCCATTTGATCCGGCAACTCAGGGCCGGCGCCGAGGCCGTGCAGATTTTCGATAGCTGGGCCGGGAGCCTGACGGCGGAAACCTTCGAGGATTGGGTGATCGTGCCGACCCGGCGGATCGTCGAGCGCATTCGCGCCGTCTATCCCGAGGCGCCGATCATCGGGTTCCCGCGCGGGACGACGCTAGAGGGCTATGAGCGTTATGCGAGGGAAACCGGCGTCACCGCTGTTTCTGTCGACACGACGGTACCGATCCGCTGGGCCAGGCAGTTTGCCGAGCGCCAACCCGTACAGGGCAATCTCGACCCCGTCGCCTTGATCGTGGGCGGCAACGCATTGACGTCTGCGACCGATCGCATTCTCGAGACCATGCGCGGCAAGCCGTTTATCTTCAATCTCGGTCATGGGGTTCTGCCCCCGACGCCGACGGAACATGTGGGCGAACTGGTGGCGCGGATCAGGGCGGCCAGGTGAAGCTGGCGGTTATCCTGTTCAATCTCGGCGGCCCGGATTCGCCGGAGGCCATTGAACCGTTCCTGCGTAACCTGTTTTCGGACCCGGCCATTCTGTCGGTCCCCGGTTTCGTGCGCGCTCCGCTGGCCCGGTTCATCGCGCGCCGGCGCGCACCTGTAGCAAAAGAAATCTACGCCAAGATCGGCGGGCGTTCGCCGATCCTCGAGGAAACCGAGGCACAGGCGCGGGCCATCGAGAATGTCCTGGCGGCGCGCGGCCATGAGGCACGAGCCTTCATCGCCATGCGCTGTTCGCCGCCCTTCAGCGAGGATTGCGCGCGCGAGGTGGCGGCGTGGAAGCCGGAAAAGATCGTGCTCCTGCCGCTCTATCCGCAATTCTCCACCACCACGACGGCATCGTCGTTCGCTGCATGGGAGCGTGCTGCCCGCGGGTTGGATGTGCCCACGTCGCGGACCTGTTGTTATCCGCGGCAGAAAGGCTTCATCGAGGCCATGGCCGGACTGGTGCGCGAAACCATGGCGCGGGCCAAACCGGCTATCGGCTATCGGCTGTTGCTCTCGGCACACGGATTGCCCGAGCGCACCATTGCGCGCGGTGATCCCTATCAATGGCAGGTCGAGCAAAGCGCTTGCGCCATTGTGGATGCGTTGGGGATAAAGGGACTTGACTGGCGTGTCTGCTATCAGAGCCGGGTGGGCCCGCTCAAATGGATCGGACCCGCAACCGATGCGGAAATCCGGCGCGCGGGCGCCGACGGGAAGGGCGTGATCGTGGCGCCTATCGCCTTCGTCTCCGAACATTCCGAAACGCTGGTGGAACTGGATATCGAATATGCCCACCTCGCCAGACAAGCAGGCGTGCCGGATTATCTGCGCGTGCCCACAGCGGGAACGCGGCCGGCATTTGTCGAGGGACTGGCCGATCTGGTAGAGCGTGGGGCAGTCACGTGCGGCACGGCGAGCGGCGCAGACGGACGGATCTGTCCCCTGAACTTCGGAGCTTGCCCGATGGAGACCCCGTGATGATGATGTTTCTTTCCAACAACATCCAATGGATCAAGGTCGTCCACGTCTTCGCGGCTTTCGCGTGGATGGCGGGGATGCTCTATCTGCCGCGATTGTTCGTCTATCACACCGAAACCACGCCCGGCACCGCAGAGTACGCGCGCTTCGTGACCATGGAGCAGCGCCTGCTGAAGACTATCATCAACCCGGCGATGATCACGGTGTGGATCATGGGATTGACGCTTGCGATCATCACCGGCGCCTACGAGGACACCTGGCTGCAGGTGAAATTCTCGTTCGTGGTCATCCTCAGCGGGCTTCACGGGTTCTTCGTGCGCTGGGTGAAGGCGTTCGCCCGCGGCGAGAACAGCCACAGCGCCCGGTTCTACAAACTGTGGAACGAGGTGCCGGCGGTTCTCCTGATCGGCATCCTGATCATGGTTTTGGTGCAACCCTTCTAGGCAATCCCTGGCGGGATTTTGATCAACCCCTCTTGACCGGCTTTGCATCGCCACCAAATACGGCTATAAGGCGTTCGTTCCCCATCACCGCCGAGGTGGCCCCGCGCCCGAAAGCGCGCGTGGACGCCAAAAGCCCGAAGGGCATACGGCGGCCGATCTTGTTAACCAGTCCTTGGCTTGCGGGTTTCGCGGATAGCGGGGCTGCGGCCGGCGGTGAATCCCTCCCACGACGTATCTAGGTGTTTTTATGACTGTGCAATCCGGCCTGCAGGCGATGAAGCTGCAGGATCTCAAATCCAAGACCCCGACTGATCTTCTAGCCTTCGCCGAGGAACTCGAGATCGAGAACGCGTCGTCCATGCGCAAGCAGGACATGCTGTTCGCGATCCTCAAGGAGCTCGCCGAGCGCAATGTGGAGATCACCGGTCAGGGGGTCGTGGAGACCCTGCAGGACGGCTTCGGCTTCCTGCGTTCGCCGGAATCGAACTATCTCGCAGGCCCCGACGACATCTACGTCAGTCCCTCCCAGATCCGCCGCTTCGGGCTTCGCACCGGGGACACGGTTGAAGGGCCGATCCGCGCGCCGAAGGACGGCGAACGCTATTTCGCGCTTCTGAAGGTCTCGTCCATCAATTTCGAAGACCCCGAAGCGATCAAGCACAAAGTCCATTTCGACAATCTGACGCCGCTCTATCCGAC
>CAZTCU010000009.1:15961-24514 GCA_964612235.1 uncultured Rhizobium sp. | reverse complement strand
ACCATCCGCATGCTGTGCGGCCTGCTGCGTCCCGACGATGGCTCGGGAACGTGTCTCGGCTACGACATCCGCACCCAAAGCGAACAGATCAAGCGCGAAGTGGGCTACATGACCCAGCGCTTCAGCTTCTGGGAAGACCTGTCGATCCGCGAAAATCTGGAATTTGTCGCACAGGTCTATGAACTCGATGACGCAAGGGCGCGCGTCGACGACACGATCAAGCGCCTGGGATTAGAAAAGCGGCAGACACAGCTCGCGGGAGAATTGTCCGGTGGTTGGAAGCAACGCATGGCGCTTGGCGCCTGCATGTTGCATTCGCCGAAGTTGCTGCTGCTCGACGAACCGACGGCAGGGGTCGATCCGAAAGCGCGCCGCGATTTCTGGGACGAGATCCATCGTTTGAGCGAAGATGGCCTCACCGTTCTCGTCAGCACGCATTACATGGACGAAGCCGAGCGCTGCGACCGCATCGTCTATCTCAATCAGAGCAAGCTCGTCGCGCGCGGTACCGTCGCCGAAGTCATTCACGAATCCGGCCTGCACACCTTCGTCGTCGAAGGCCAGGGTGCGCGCCAGCTTGTGTCGCAATTGCAGGATGCGCCCGGCGTCGAATTCGTTGCGTTCTTTGGCGCGGCGCTGCATGTCAGCGGCCACGACCGCGATGCGCTTGAACGCGCGCTTAAGTCCATAAATGGCCGCCAGGGCCTTCAAGTGCATGAAACCGCGCCCAGCCTCGAAGACGTGTTCATCCAGCTTCAGGAGAAGACGGGATGAGCAAGCGCTTCTCGTTCCGCCGCGTGGGCGCGGTGCTGAAGAAGGAATTCCTCCAGCTGCGGCGCGACCGCATCACCTTGGCGATGATCCTGGGCATCCCGGTGATGCAGCTTTTCCTGTTCGGCTTTGCCATCAACCTCGATCCCAAACATTTACCGACCGCACTCACCATCGAAGACCCCGGCGCGTTTTCCGATGCGATCGTCGCGGGGCTGATGAACTCCGATTATTTCCGCATCACCCATGTCACGCGCACACCGGAGGAAGGCGAACAACTGCTCGATCGCGGCGATGTCTCGTTCGTGATCGATATCCCGCAGAATTTCTCCCGTGACCTCGTGCGTGGCCGCACGCCGCAAATCCTCGTCGAAGCCGATGCCACCGATCCCGCCTCCGGCACCCGCGCCGTGGGAGGTTTCGCACAGCTTGCGACGTCTGCCTTGCGCGACGAATTGAAAGGCCCGCTCGCCCAGCGCGCGCAAACCAATCCACCCTTCGATGTGGTGGTCCAGCCGCGTTACAATCCGGAAAACAATACCCAGTACAACATCGTGCCGGGTCTCCTGGGCGTCATCCTCACCATGACCATGGTGCTGATGACGGCGATGGCAGTCACGCGCGAGCGCGAACGCGGCACGCTCGAAAACCTTCTCGCCATGCCCGCGCGCCCCGTCGAGATCATGCTCGGAAAGATCACGCCCTATATCGGCGTGGGCGTGGTGCAGGCAGGCCTCATCCTTCTGGCTGCGCGCTATGTGTTCGGCGTGCCGATGTTCGGCTCGCTGCTTCTGTTGACGGGCGCGCTCGTCCTTTTCATCGCCGCCAATCTCGCTGTCGGATTCACCTTCTCCACCGTCGCCAAGACCCAGCTTCAGGCGATGCAGATGATGGTGTTCTTCCTCCTGCCCTCGATCCTTCTTTCCGGCTTCGCCTTCCCATTTCTGGGCATGCCAGGCTGGGCGCAGGCCATTGGGGAGGTGCTGCCGGTCACCCATTTCCTCAGGATCGTCCGGGGCTTGTTGCTCAAGGGCAACGGCCTGCCCGAAATCTGGCCGGAGCTGTGGCCGCTCGCCCTTTTCATGGCGGCGGCGGGGGCGGTCGCGATGGCGCGGTTCCGCCGCACTCTGGATTGATGTCAAGTCTTTAAAGCACTTGCGAAAGGGCGGCGCGCGCCGCACATTCCGGGACATCTTCAGGGGCTTGCGCGTTGTGCTCGCGAGCCCGAGCCTTGCTCCGCCGGGACCTTCGGCGGCGGTACGTCGAACAAGAAATTGGGGGTCTTAAGCGGTCCGTCATGGAAGGTCTTTCCCTGATCCTGCAATCGGCGTTGGCCTGCGTGCTGGTTTTGCTGGCGCTGCTGTCGGTGCAATTGGCGGTCCTCGGCATTCTCCGGGTATATCGGCCTCAGCCGCGCGTGCGGGTGCCCCATCTTCCAGACGAGGCGCTTCCCAGAGTCCTGGTCCAGCTTCCGGTCTGTGACGAAGGCGCGTTGGCCGTGCGTGTCGCCGCCGCTGCCGCCCGGCTCGACTGGCCCAGAGACAAGCTCGAAATCCAGGTGCTCGATGACGGCCGCTTCGAGAACCATGCCGCGCTCGTCGCCGCCATCCGCAACGCCATTCCGGCCGATGTGAACCTCTCCATTCTGCGCCGTGGCGAGCGTACCGGCTTCAAGGCGGGCAACCTCGCCTTCGGCCTTGTCCATTCCGATGCGCCCTATGTGGCGATCTTCGATGCGGACTTCGTGCCGCCGTCCGATTTTCTGCGCCGTATGGTGCCCGCGCTCGTGTCCGATCCCGGCCTAGCCTTCGTGCAGGCACGCTGGACGCATGCCAACCGCGAACGCAACTGGCTCACCTGCGCGCAAGGTCTTCTGCTCGACAGCCATTTCGCCGTCGAACAGGAAGCGCGTTTCCGCGCCGGTCTTCCGATCTCGTTCAACGGCACCGCCGGCATCTGGCGGCGCGATGCGATCGACAGCGGCGGCGGATGGACCGGCGACACGCTGACCGAAGACCTCGATCTTTCCATCCGCTGCGCGCTCAAAGGCTGGCGCGCCGCGATGATGTCCGACATCGAAGTGCCGGGCGAGTTGCCGGAAACCGCGGCTGCCTGGCGCGCGCAACAGGCGCGCTGGACCAAAGGCCATGCGCAGGTCGCGCGCAAACTCATTCCCACCATCTGGCGCTCGTCTTTCCCGGTGTGGAAAAAGGCCGTGATGACGGCACAAATCTGCCAGTTCGCGTTCTACACACTGGCGGCCACCAGCGTCGCGATCAGCCTGACATTGATGGCGATGGGCGTTGTCTATATGCGCTCCGTCGCGCATCTGGGCCTCGCTGTCACCGCGTTCGGCTTCATGGTGTCGATCTCCTATCTCTATCTCGGACAGGCGATGCTCGGCCGTCAGCATCTGCCGCGATTGGCGCGCTCGATTGTATTGGCACTGATCTTCCCGAGCGGTCTGGTGCTCTCCAACACGCGCGCAGCCTTTGAAGCGTTCGCCGGTACGCAGATGGTGTTCGTGCGTACACCCAAAGCCGGTGCCGCTTATGCAGGCGGATGGCGCGGTTGGCCGGAGATTGTCGTCGGTCTGTTGCTTCCGATCTTCGCGCTTTCCGAACAGGCGTGGAGCGCGCCGTTCTTCATCGTGGCCGTTGCGGGCCTCATCTCCATCGGCGGCATGGGCCTTTCCGGCTCCATGCCCGCGCGCACCATTGCCCGCGATCCCGCTCGCGATTCCATACAATTTTAATTGTTCGAATTTGAAGCTTTCGCCTAACGCCGTTTTGAATCGGTGTTGCTTACGTTTGCCCCGTTGGCTGCCGCGGCTCGAGCGGTTCTTTGGGGGCTTTAATGGTGGAAGCTCTGAGGTTCGCCGCGGCGGCCGTTCTTTTGGCTGGGCTCGCCGCCTGCTCCAGCGTTCCCGAAACGAACTACGCATCGTCCGCGCCCGCGCGCTCGTTCGAGCGCGGTGAAATCGTGACGCCGTCCGAACCGCTCAAATGCGTGGGCTTCGCGCGCGAGCGTTCCGGCCTGGATATCCATGGCGATGCGTGGACATGGTGGGCTCAGGCCGATGGCCGCTACGCGCGCGAAAGCGAACCGGAAACGGGCGCGGTGATGGTGCTCACGGGCTATGCGGGCGAGAAGCGCGCGCACCTCGCCGTGGTGCGCGAAACGGTTTCGCCGCGCCTCATCCGCGTCGATCACGCCAACTGGCTGAACGACGGGCGCATCTATCTCGACGATCCGGTTGCCGATGTGAGTCCCGATAATGACTGGTCGGAAGTGCGGGTCTACAATCTGCGCGATCACGGCTGGGGGTTGCGGACCTATCAGGTGCAAGGCTTCATCGCGCCGCGCGGCGACAGCCGCCTGATGGCCGCTCGCGACTAATTTATCATTAAATTCAAATGGTTGGCTGTTTTTGTGCGGCCTCCTGCCCATGACCCTTTTTTTAACCTTGCCTCAAGCCTATTTTCCCGCGCCTTGAACGGACCACAGACCGGCACCGGCGCGTTGCCGCTTCCGACGCGCACCAACGGGCAATCGTGAATTCCACCAACGCAACTCCCCCGACCGACGATCCGCTGGCCGGGCACACGCTGCCCTCCGCCGCGATCCCGCATGGCGAAAACAAATCGCTGCGCCATCGCGCGATGCTGACATTGGGTGCGCTGGGCGTGGTGTTCGGCGACATCGGCACCAGCCCGATCTATGCGTTGCGACAGACGGTCGAGGCCACCGGCGGCAACTTCCCCGGATCAATGGCGATCATGGGCACGCTGTCGTTGATTTTCTGGGCGCTGGTGATCGTGGTGTCGCTCAAATATGTCGGCCTCATCATGCGCGCCGACAATGATGGCGAAGGCGGCACGTTGGCGCTCGCAGCGCTTGCGCATCGTTCGCCCGGATTGGGACGGCGCTACAAATCCGCCATCGGCACTGCCGCCATCATTGGGCTCGCACTTTTCTACGGCGATGGAATGCTGACGCCCGCCGTTTCGGTGCTCAGTGCCGTGGAAGGCTTGGGGGTCGGCAGTCATCTGCTGCGCCCGCTGATCATTCCGCTCACGCTCGGCATTCTGGTTGGCCTGTTCCTCATCCAGAGCCGCGGCACGGCGAGGATTGGACGGCTGTTCGGTCCGATCATGGTCGTATGGTTCGCCACCATTTCGATCTTCGGACTTCTATCGATCATCAACGCGCCGGGTGTCCTCATCGCGGTCAATCCGCTGTATGCGGCGCGGCTGTTCGCGCATGAGCCGTGGACGGCGTTCGTGGCGCTTGGCTCGGTCGTGCTGGCGGTGACCGGCTGCGAAGCGCTCTATGCCGACATGGGTCATTTCGGCAAAGCGCCGATCCGCCATGCCTGGTGGTTCGTCGTGTTGCCGTCGCTGCTGCTCAATTATTTCGGGCAGGGCGCGATGATCCTGCAGCATCCGCGCTCCGCCGACATCGTGTTCTATTCGCTGGCGCCGTCCTGGGCGCATTACCCCTTCGTGATCCTGGCGACCTTCGCCACCATCATCGCTTCGCAGGCGGTGATCTCGGGCGTGTTCTCGATGACGCGCCAGGCCGTCCAGCTCGGCCAGCTGCCGCGCATGGAAATCCGTCACACCTCGGCCACCGATTACGGCCAGATCTTCGTGCCGATGATGAACATCGTGATGCTGGTGGGCGTCGTGCTGATCGTGCTCATCTTCCACACATCGGGCGCGCTGGCGGCGGCCTATGGTATCGCAGTGTCGGGCGTGATGCTGATCGACACGTTCAACGCCTCCATCGTCGCCGCACGGCAGTGGAAATGGGGCGTGCAGCGTGCGGCTATCGTGTTCGGCGTGCTGGCCTTCATCGACCTGGCCTTCCTGCTCGCCAACAGCCTCAAGATCGTCGAAGGCGGTTGGCTGCCGCTCGCCATCGCGGCCGGCACCTTCATCGTGATGGAGACGTGGCGGCTGGGGCGGCGCGCCCATGTCGAACGCATCCGCAACGAATCCATGCCGCTCGATCTTTTCATGGAGCGCGCCGAGAAAACGCCCACGCGCGTGGCGGGCACGGCGGTGTTCCTCTCCGCCCGCAACGATGCGGTACCGGGCGCGCTATTGCACAATCTCAAGCACAACAAGGTGCTGCATGAGCGCGTCGTGCTGATGCATGTCGAAGTCGAAGACACGCCCATCGTGCCGCCCGGACGGCGTATCGAAGTCGAAAAGCTGGGCAAAGGCTTCTTCGCGGTACAGGTGCATCACGGTTTCTTCGAGACCCCGGACGTGCCGCGCGCGCTGGAAGAAGCGCGACCTTACGGTCTCGTTATCGACATCGACACGGCGACGTTCTTCATCGGCCATGAAACGCTGGTGCTGGCCGAGCATCCCGTGCTCGGAAGCTGGCGCACGCGGCTTTATATGCTGCTCGCGCAAAGCGCGCTGTCGCCCGCGCGGTTCTACCAGCTTCCGCCCAATCGCGTGGTCGAATTGGGCACGCAGGTCACGATCTAATCGAGCGCATACACCAGCGCTTTGAGATAGGCGGTCTCGGGCAGCATCGGATGCACCGGATGATCGCCGCCCGCGCCGCCCTGCCGGATCAGCGAGGCCTTGCGGCCGGTGCGCAGGATGCCGAGCGCGCATTCGTCGGCGAAGCGGTCCATCGGAATGTTGTGCGAGCACGAGGCGAGAAACACGAAGCCATTCTTCGCCGTGACCGATGCCGCCAGTCTCGCCAGCTTGCGATAGGCCCGCGCGCCCGGTTCGAGATCCTTGCGCGCCTTCACGAAGGGCGGCGGATCGGCAATCACGATGTCGAAGGTTTGCTTGGCTACGATCAGGCGCTCCAGTTCTTCGAAAACATCGGCTTTCAGGAAGCTGCACGCGGCCTTGTTCGCGGCCGCCGCCTCCTCGGCCAGCGAAAGCGCGCTCTGCGACGAATCGATGCCGACGGTTTCCTTCGCGCCGTTTTTCGCCGCCAGCACCGCGAACCCGCCCGCATAACAATAGGCATCGAGCACGCTTCTGCCTTTCGCAAGGCCCGCCATGAAGGCGCGATGTTCGCGCTGGTCGTAATACCAGCCGGTCTTCTGCCCGCCCGCGAGGTCTCCGAAATAGCGCGCCCCGTTTTCCTCGATGGCGATGCGCGACGGAATCTCACCGCGCCCGGCGCGGACATAGTTGTCCAAGCCTTCGAGCGCGCGCGACGGCGCATCGTTGCGCAAGACAACGGCGCGCGGCGAAAGAACCTCGTCGAGCGCTTCGAGCATCGGCTCGATCAACGCTTCCATGCCCGCGGTGGTGACCTGCGCCACACAGACATCATCGAAACGGTCGATGGTCAGGCCCGGCAAGCCGTCGCCTTCGGCATGGACGAGCCGGTAATACGGCTTCTCGTAGAGCGCCTCGCGCAAAGCGCGCGCCCGCCCCAGCCGCGCGGCGAAGAACGCCTTGCCGATGGGGGCGTCCTTTTCCGCATCGAGCAGGCGCACGCCGATCAGGCTCTTGGGGTTGAAATAGCCCGTCCCCAGCACCCGGTCGTCGCCCGCCACGTTCACCAGCGTGCCCGGCGGCAACGCCTTGGTGTCGGGCGTCATGTCAATCTCGTTGGAAAATATCCAGGGCGCGCCTGCTTTGGCGCGGCGCCCGGATTTCGGCTTCAGCCGGATGGTCTTGTGCTTGGTCATGGCGCACCGGTTAGCACGTTCGGGGCGGAAAAGGGGCAAATCTTCGCCGGACGCTGCCCTTGAAGCGCAAGCGGCCCGTGACAATATCGGGGCCACGGCAGACGGAGGGGAAAATGTCACAAGCGGCGATTGCGTGGCCGAAGAAGCTGCGCGAGATCGAAAGCAACCATTTCGATTCCACGGTGTGGAACGATTTCAAATTCCGCGACGATGACGTGGTGATCTCGACCTATGCCAAGTCGGGCACGACATGGACGCAGCAGATCGTGGGGCAAATTCTTTTCAACGGGTCCGAGGATGTGTCCATCGGGCAAAGCTCGATGTGGCTCGACCTGCGCGTGCCGCCGCGTGAAATCAAACTTGCGGCCTTCGAAGGTCAAACGCACCGCCGCTTCCTCAAGACCCATCTGCCGGTCGATGCGCTCGTGTTCTCGCCGAAGGCCAAATACATCTATGTGGGCCGCGACGGACGCGACGTGGTGTGGAGCATGTACAATCACCACAGGAACGCAAACGACACCTGGTATCAGATGCTCAACGAAACGCCCGGCCTGGTGGGCGAACCGATGGAGCGCTGCACGCTGGACGTCGTGCCCTATTTCCGCCGCTGGATGGAGCGCGACGGTTATCCGTTCTGGCCGTTCTGGGAGAATGTGAAGAGCTGGTGGGCGATCCGCGAGCTTCCCAACGTGATGTTCGTGCATTTCGCCAATCTCAAGAAAGATCTTCCCGGCGAGATGAAACGCATCGCGAAATTCCTCGACGTGGATATCGAGGAGAGCCGCTGGCCGGTGCTCGCCGAGCATTGTTCTTTCGATTACATGAAAGCGCATGCCGCGATGAGCGCACCTCTGGGCGGTGTGTTGTGGGAAGGTGGGGCCGAGACCTTCATCAACAAGGGCACCAACGGACGCTGGCACGATCTTCTGACGGCGGACGACAGCCATGCCTATGAAGCACGCGCGCTCAATGAATTGGGCGCGCCATGTGCGCGCTGGCTCGCAACGGGCGAACTGCCCCGCTGAAAAAAAGAGACCGGATCTTTCGATCCGGTCTCAGTTGCACGAACGGTCACCCGATGGGGCGTGGGGAGGTGGCCGCCC
>CAZTCU010000009.1:3482-15861 GCA_964612235.1 uncultured Rhizobium sp. | reverse complement strand
TGTTTGCCGGACTTTCCAATCCGTTGTGGCTCACAGCCCTCTTCATCTGGCTGTTCGCGGTGGTTCTGGGGTCGTGCCTCAACGTCGTGCGCCATGCCGACGGCATCGCGGACGTGTTGGGCGAACCCTACGGCACGCTCGTTCTCACTTTTTCCGTCACCACCATCGAAGTGTTGAGCATTTCCGCTGTGATGTTACACGGCGCGAACAACCCGACGCTCGTGCGCGACACCCTGTTTTCCGTCGTCATGGTCATACTGGGCGGCATGGCCGGCATATCCCTTCTCATCGGTGGGTTCCGCCACAAGGAACAGCATTACAATCTGCAGGGCGCCAACGCCTATCTCGGCGTGATCATTCCGCTGGCGGTATTGAGCCTGACCCTGCCGAATTTCACTGTCACCACGACGGGACCGACGCTTTCGCAGGCACAGCAGCTTTTTCTCACGCTGATGTGCGCCGGTCTCTACGTCGCGTTTCTCGCTGTGCAGACAGGGCGGCATCGCAGCTATTTTACCTCCGCCGGCGAAATCGCGGAAACGCACGAAACACCCGCGCACAGACCATCGCTGCCGCGCCATGCGTTACTGCTTGTCGCGTATATGCTCCCGGTGGGCGTGCTTGCCGAGGAACTCGCAAAGCCGATCGATTACCTGATCGAGACCTTGCATGTTCCCGCGGCTTTGGGCGGCGTGGTCATCGCGATCATCGTGGCCACGCCCGAAGCGATCGGTGCGGTGCGCGCCGCGATGATCAACAAGCTGCAACAGGCGGTGAACATCTTTCTGGGATCGGTGCTGTCGACCATCGGCCTCACTGTGCCGGTCATGCTGCTGATCAGCCATCTCACCGGCCGGGTCGTTTTCTTGGGCCTTTCGGGGGCCAGCAATGTGTTGTTGCTGCTGACCCTGGCCGTCAGCGTCGTCACCTTCGCGAGCGGACGGACCAACGTCCTGCAGGGCGCGGTCCATATCGTCCTTTTTGGCGCCTTCGTGCTCCTGATTTTCCAGGCATGAGCGCGCGGAAGCGTGGTAAGCTGTTGTAATTGTTCTGGAAACTGGTGCCGCCTGCGTGACTCGAACACGCGACCCCATCATTACGAATGATGTGCTCTACCGGCTGAGCTAAGGCGGCCCTCGCGAGGCGGGGATACATACGGAAAGCGGCCGCGCCCCGCAACCTCCGAATTGAAGGCGGTAAACGCCCGTTTTGCCGGGGATTTCACCGGTTGCGGGCAACACGTGTGCGCGCCATGCTTTCGCGAACGATATTGGAAACGACCGATGCTCACCAAGGCCGACGACTATCCGGTGCACCAGCTGCCGGAACCCATCGCCACGTCCGGCACCGACCGGAATTTCTACGACCGCTACTTCTTCAACGGCTACACGCTCGACGGCCATGTGTTCTTCGCGGTGGCGCTCGGCGTCTATCCGCATCTGAACGTGATGGACGCAGCCTTCTCCGTGGTCGTGGATGGCGTGCAGCACAATCTGCGCGCCTCGCGCGTCCTCAACATGGAGCGGCTCGACACGCGCGTCGGCCCGATTTCGGTGGAGGTGCTGGAGCCGCTCAATCGCCTGCGCATCCGCGTGCACGACAACGAACACAATATCCGCGCCGAGCTCACTTTCCATGCGCGCGCAAAGCCGGTGGAAGAACCGCGCTTCACCTTCCGTCAGGGTCCGCGCACCATCCTCGATTACACGCGGCTGACGCAGAACGGCCTCTACGAAGGCGAGATCGAGATCGGCAACCGACGCATCGACGTCAACCAGGGGATGTTCCTCGGCACGCGCGACCGCTCGTGGGGCGTGCGGCCCATCGGGCTTCCCGATCCGCAGATGGTTGCCCCGCCGCGCCCGCCGCAATTCTACTGGATATGGGCGCCGCTCAATTTCCCCGATCTGTTCATGCTCTATCACAACAACGCCAATGCCGATGGTTCGCCATGGAACACCGCATCGGTGATCGGCGAGCTGGAAGAGGCCGAAGCCGTCCATATGGCGTCGTGCGGTTCGAAGATCGATTTCAAATCGGGAACGCGCCATGCCAAACACGCGGTGATCGAGGCGCGCGATCCGCAAGGCGGCCAATGGCGCGCAGAGCTTTCGCCGCGCTTCAATTTCTACATGTCGGGCATCGGCTACGGTCATCCCGAATGGGGCCATGGCCAATACAAGGGCGAGCTTGCGGTCGGTTACGACACCTATGATCTCGCGACCGTCAACGAAAACGATCTGCGCTTCCTGCACGTGCAGGCTTTCGTCACCGCCAAACTTTCGGGGCCCGACGGAAGCGAGCGCGTGGGCGCGGGCGTTCTCGAACAGCTCGTCATCGGCCCGCACGCGCCGTCCGGTTTCAAAGACATCCTCGATCCCGCGCCATGAGCGACGATCTGAGCGAACGGCTGGAAACCTATCTCGCCAATGTGATGGGCATTCCCGATCTGGAAGTCGCGAGTCTCTCGCGCATACCGGGCGGTGCGAGCCGCGAAACCTATCGCTTCCGTGCCCGCTACAATCGCGACGGAACCGAAATCGAACGCGGCCTCATCCTTCGCCGCGACCAGACGACCAGCCTGATCGAAACCGACCGCGCCACCGAATTCCGCGCCTATCGCGCGTTCCATTCGCTGGGTCTTCCGGTGCCCGAACCCATCGCTCTGGAAGAAGGAAGCGAAATTCTCGATCGCCCGTTCTTCGTGATGGAAGAGATCGAGAACTGCCAGGTCGGCTCCATTCTTTCGCCCGATCCATATGGCCCTCTGCGGGAAAGGATCGGCCGGCAATTCTTCGCCAATCTCGGCCGCATCGCGCGCGCCGATGTGGACGAGGTGGGCCTTGGCGATCTCGAAGGCGAACGCGATCCCGCAAAATGCTGGCGGCATGAGGTGGACCGCTGGGAGAAAGTCATCGACGAAGACGAACGCGAGCCGCAACCCATCGCGCGCGCCGCGTTGCGCTGGCTACGCCGCAATCCGCCGCCGCCCGCGCCGAAGATTGCCGTCGTGCATGGCGATTATCGCACCGGCAATTTCCTCTACGACGCGGACGGCAACATGCGCGCGATCCTCGATTGGGAAATGGCGCATCTGGGAAATCCGCTGGAGGATTTGGGCTGGGCCATCGATCCGTTATGGAGCCACGGCGATCCCTCGCGGCCGGCGGGCACCATCCCGCGCGAGGAAGCGCTTTCCATCTGGCAAAAGGAAAGCGGTATCCGGCTCGATACCGCCGCACTCGCCTGGTGGGAAATCTTCGCAAGCCTCAAGGGCGTGGCGATCTGGATTTCCGCCGCGCGCGAATATGCCGACGGCCGCAACATGGATCCGGTGAATGCGTTCTCCGGCTGGTATTGCCTCGCCTTCCACAACAAGGTTCTCGCCGACCGTCTGGGGGCCGCATGAAACCGGAAGCCGACCAGATACTGATGTTCTCCGCGATCAAGCTCGCATCCGAATACGCGCCGCAAATCCCCACGCAATATGGGCAAGGCATGGCGCAGGTGGTGGCCGCGCTGATGTTCATGTCCGCCCAGGAATATGACCGCGCCGCCGACATCCGCGCCTCGGAGAACGCCGACATGCGCGCGCTGTTCAAGCTGCTGGCCCCCCAGATTGCCGATGCCGGGTTGCGCCGCGATCTCGAAACGGCGGCGTCCGCCCGCGAGGAATCGCTGCGCGTCTCCGCCCTCAACGCCTCCAACGAACATTTGCGCAAAATCCTCATCCGCCTGCACGCGCATCTGGACGAAACGGGCACCGACACCAGGCCGGTCTGGGACGTGCTCAAAGCCATGGCCGCACGCCGCACGCTCACACTTCCCGGATGATCTGACGCTTGCGCGGCATCGCTTTCCGTCTGTCGCTCGCGCAAGGCGCATCGGGCCTGTTCGGCGGCGCCTACACGCCTTTCTTCGGCGCGTGGCTCGCGTGGAAAGGCCTCGATGCGGTTTCCATCGGCGTGCTGCTGTCGGGCGCGATGCTGCTGCGCGTTGTGGTCGCCCCCATCACCGGCATGATCGCCGATGCGCGCAACGACCGCCGCTCGATGATGCTGTTCCTCTGCGCGGTGATGATCGCGGGCTATGGCGCGCTCATTTTCGTCTCCGCGCCCAAATGGATTTTCCTCGCCGCGATCTGCGCCAATATCGCCAGCGGTGCCGTGACGCCATTGCTCGAAAGCGCAAGCGTCCGCCTCGCCGACCGTTACAAGTTCGATTATGGCCATGTGCGGCTTTGGGCGTCCTCGCTATTCGTGGCAGGCAATATCCTCTCGGGCTTTGCCAAGCGCATCATCGGGTTGGTCATGCTCGCGCCATGGCTGACCATCTCCGTAATGCTCAATTTCGCGGCCGTCATGATGCTGCCCAAGCCGCGCGCCGACCGTCCGAAAGGCGATTTCCCCTCGCGGTTGCGCGCAACGCTCGCCGAAACCCGCGAGCTTCTCCGTTCGCGCGTGTTCCTGATCTTCCTCGCCGCCGCCAGCCTCGATCAAGGCTCGCACGCTTTCTATTATGCCTATGGCGGCTTGCACTGGACGCGGCTCGGCTACAGCGGTCCATTGATCGGCATCATCTGGCCGCTCGGCGTGTTCGCGGAAATCGCGCTGATGTCGTTTTCGTTGCGCGTCTTCCGCGCGATCGGCGCCACGCGATTGCTGGTGCTGGGCGGCATGGGCTGTGTGCTGCGCTGGACAATCCTCGCCTTCGATCCGCCGCTCGCTTTGGTGATCGTCGCGCAAATCCTGCACGGCGCCACCTTCGCGCTCGCGCATCTGGGCGCGATGTATTTCATCCTCAAAGCCGTTCCGCCGCGCCTCACCGCCACCGCGCAGAGTCTTTATTCCGTCTGCTCGGCGGGATTGGTGATGGGTCTCGCCACCTTCGCCAGCGGCCCGCTTTATGCAGCCTTCGGTGGTCTCACTTACTTGTTGATGTCGGCGATGGGATTGGGCGCAACCATCTTCGCGCTCTGGCTCGACAAAAGCTGGCAGGGCGCGCGCATCACACAACACGGCGATACCGAAGAAGACTTGGATACAGTCTAAATTTATTCGGTGCGAAGCTGACTTGCTTCTCTCAGGATGATTTCCTGCTTGCCCCGATAGAGCTGGAGCATGCCGGTCACTTTCACCGTTTGGCCTGCAAGTGCGCTGACGTTTGGAAAACGGCCCGCGTCCTCGGGCCAGATCACGGCGGTGAATGTGTTGTTGGGATATTCTCCGCCCATATCAAGAAAGATTGTGCCCGAATTCCGTGCTACATGAACTTCGTCGACAACGCCTTCGACAGTGGTCGCCTCCCCGATATTGCCGTCGATTTTGACGGACGGCTTCGAAATAGCCGCTGCCGCCAACACGCCGGTAAGCGCGATTGCAGAAACTATATATTTGAACATGGTTGCGCCCTCGTCAGCCGCATCTCAGGGTAGAGGCCGCTGCTTGAGAGCGCGTTGAAGAATCCTTTCAATTTGTAAGTATTGATTTACGCCGCTTTCCCGCGCGGATGGGCGTTTTTGTAGATTTCCATCAGCTTGCTGGTTTCGACCTGCGTATAGGTCTGGGTCGTCGACAGCGAGGCGTGTCCCAGCAATTCCTGCACGCTTCTGAGGTCGCCGCCATTGGCGAGCAGATGGGTCGCGAAGGAATGGCGCAGCGCATGCGGCGTGGCTTTCTCGGAAAGCCCCAACCGCCCGCGCAATTTCTGCATCAGGGCCTGGGCCTCGCGCGGGCTCATCGGCTTGCCGCGTCGCGAAAGGAACAGCGGCGTCTCCTTCGCGCCGGTGAACGGAATCTTCGCGCTGTAATCGGCGATGGCGTCGGCAACGGCGGGCAGAATGGGAACGCTGCGTTCCTTGCGCCCCTTGCCCAAAATCGAGAGCGTGCGCCCCAACGGCACGTCGCCGCGCTTGAGGCTCAGCCCTTCGGAAATGCGCAAGCCCCCCCCATAGAGAAGCGTGAGCAGCGCCACATCGCGGGCCGCCAGCCATTCGACATTGTGTTCGCCTGCTTCCTCCAGCGCGCGCGCGGCGTCGGTTTCGCTCAAGGGTCGTGGCAGTCCGCGCTTGATGCGCGGCGTGCGCACCGCGCGCGGGGCGGGATTGTCGAGAATACTCTCGCGCGCGAGCCAGCGATAGAAACTCCTGATCGCAGCGAGTGCGCGTTGCACACCGCGCGCGCCCAATCCGTCCGCGCGCCGGTCGGTGATGAAGGCGCGGATGTCGGCAGGGGCCACACGGCCAAGCGCCCGTTCGTTGATCGCGCTGCCGAGATGGATGTGCAGGAAGCCGAGGAAGCGCGAAAGATCGTCCCCATAGGCGCGCAACGTGTTGGGGCTGGCGCGGCGTTCATGCGCCAGCATCGAAAGCCAGGCGCGTTTCAGCTCCTCGCCCCCGCGCGCCATCTATTCCTCGCGGATGCGCAGATTTGCTTTCTTGGCATCGGCGAGGAATGCCGCCAATCCCTTGTCGGTCAGGGGATGGCTGATGAGCTGTTTGAAGATGTTGGGCGGCAAGGTCGCCACATCGGCGCCGGCAAGCGCGGATTCGCGCACGTGGCTGACGCTGCGGATGGAGGCGGCAAGGATTTCGGTCTTGAACCCGTAATTGTCGTATATCTGGCGGATGTCGCGGATGAGCTGCATGCCGTCCTCGCCGCAATCGTCCAGGCGCCCGATGAAGGGCGAGATAAAGGTGGCGCCGGCCTTCGCCGCCATCATCGCCTGCACGGCGGAAAAGCAGAGCGTGACGTTCACCATCAAGCCCTGATCGCGCAGCGCGCGCACGGCTTTCATCCCGTCCCATGTCATGGGAATCTTGATGGTGATGTTCTTGGCGATCTTGGCGTAGCGTTCACCTTCCGCGATCATGCCATTGGTATCGGTCGCCAGCACTTCGGCGCTGATCGGGCCGGGAACGGCGGCGCAGATCTTTTTCAGCGAATCGAAGATATCGAGTCCCTGCTTGGCTGCGAGCGAGGGGTTGGTGGTAACGCCGTCGACAAGGCCGGTTTCGGCCAGTTCGGCGATTTCCTTGGGATCTGCACTGTCCAGAAAAAGTTTCATGTCCTCATTGACCAATCGATTTGTCCGGCGAAATTGTAGCCCATGACCCGGCCTGCCCTAAAGCCCGAAGCTGAAGCCGAAACCGCGCGCGCGGCGGTGCTTTTGCCGCTTCCTTTGAAGGGCGCTTATGACTACGCGCTGATGTGTGGTCCCGTTCCGCGCGGAACGCTAGTTGTCGCACCCTTGAGCGGGCGCGAAACCCTGGGCGTGGTCTGGGGCGAGGCCGAAGGCGGCGTGGACGACGCCAAGCTCAAGCGCGCCACACCGCTCGAAGGGTATCCGCGCCTGCCCGAAAGCCTGTGCGATTTCGTGGATTGGGTGGCGCGCTACACGCTGGCGCCTCCCGGCATGGTTTTGGCGCTCGCCTTGCGCTCCACCTCCGCCTTTTCGCCGGAAATCCCCCGCATTGCCTATGTGAAGGGCGAAAGTGCCCCCCACCGGCTGACATCCTCGCGCCAGCGCGTGCTGGAGATCGTGGGCGATGGCCTGGCGCGCAGCATCCCGGCGATTGCTGAAGAAGCAGGCGTTTCGCCCGCCGTGGTGCGCGGCCTGATCGAATGCGGCGCGCTCGCCGAAACCGCGCTGCCGGAATTCGCGCCTTTGCGGGCGCCGGAACCGGACTTCGTGTCCGCCGAATTAAATTCCGAACAGCGCAAGGCAGCCGACACATTGATTCGTGCCGTATCGGCGCAGAAGTTTTCCGCGAACCTTCTCGACGGGGTGACGGGTTCCGGCAAGACCGAAACCTATTTCGAGGCGATTGCCGAAGCGTTGCGTCAGGGCAAGCAAACCCTCGTCCTGCTTCCCGAAATCGCGCTCACCATACAATTCCTCGACCGCTTCGCGTCGCGCTTCGGCGTGCGCCCGGCGGAATGGCATTCCGATCTCTCGCAAAAGGAACGAAAGCGCATCTACCGTGCCGCGATGAACGGCGAGGCGCGCGTGATCGTTGGCGCGCGCTCGTCGCTGTTCCTGCCGTTCAAGGAGCTGGGCCTCATCATCGTCGACGAGGAACATGAGCAGGCGTTCAAACAGGAAGACGGCGTCATCTATCACGCCCGCGACATGGCCGTGGTGCGCGCCCGATCCGAGGATTGCGCCATCGTCCTTTCCAGCGCCACGCCCTCCATCGAAAGCTACGTGAACGCGACCAGCGGCAAATACGAGCATCTCACGCTCCATCGCCGTCACGGCAACGCCCTGTTGCCCGAAACAAAGCTGATCGACTTGCGCCATGCGCGCGCCGAACCCGGAACCTGGTTGTCCGAACCGCTGCGCGAAGCCATCGCCAGAACGCTCGAAGAGGGCGAACAGGCGATGCTGTTCCTCAACCGCCGCGGTTATGCGCCGCTCACGCTGTGCGGTTCCTGCGGCCACAAGATGGTGTGCCGCGATTGTTCGGCCTGGCTGGTGGAACATCGCTATCGCAAACGCCTGATGTGCCATCATTGCGGCTACGAAACGCAAACACCGCCCGCCTGTCCGCAATGCAACGCCGCCAACAGCTTCATTGCCTGCGGCCCGGGCGTGGAACGTGTGGCGGAGGAATTCGCGAGCGTCTTTCCGCAGGCGCGCATGGCGATCGCGTCAAGCGACACGATGCATGGCCCCAACGAAACCCAGGCCGCGATCCGCGCCATGGCCAAACGCGAGATCGACGTGCTCATCGGCACGCAGATCATGGCCAAGGGTCACCACTTTCCTGAGCTTACATTGGTGGGCGTGGTCGACGCCGATCTGGGCAGCGCCGATGGCGACATGCGCGCCCGCGAACGCACCTTCCAATTGCTGCATCAGGTTGCAGGTCGCGCGGGCCGTGCGGAGAAGCCGGGGCTGGTTCTGTTGCAGACGCGCAATCCCGAAGACGTCGTGATGAAGGCCCTTGCCGCCGGCGACCGCGATGCGTTCTTCGCGCAGGAAATTTCGTGGCGCGAACGCGCAGCCGCACCGCCTTATGGGCGATTGGCCGCGATCATCCTTTCCAGCCACGATGCGGAAGCCGTGCAGAAAGCCGGTCGCGATCTGGCGAAAGAAGCGCCGCACGCACGCGGCGTGAAAGTGTGGGGGCCGACGCCCGCCTTCTATCATCTGCTGCGCGGACAGACGCGGGAACGTCTCCTCGTGCAGGCCGAACGCAATGTCGATGTGCAGGCTTATATGCGCGCATGGCTCGCGCGCGTGAAACTGCCCAATGCCGTGCGGACAGCCGTCGATATCGATCCGGTGAGCTTCTTCTAGAGATGTGTGCCGAGTTTGGGCGCGCTGAAACGCAGGCGTCCTTCCCAGGTCGCGCGCACGGCCGCGTGCAGGCGTTCGGCCTTCGCGCTCGAAAGCCGTTCTTCCAGCGCGTCCATCAACACTTGTTCGATATCGTCCTGACCCGTGAGCGCCATGATCTGGCGAAGGCCTGCCTCGGCTTTGGTGGATTCGATTGCGAGCGCCATTTTCGAAATCTCCTTGATTTCACCCCGCGCTGGAGCCGGAGTTTACGCAAGCACGCGCACGATGCCAGATGGAATCGCCACCGAGTTTCACGTCAGCACGAATTTTTCGTGAAAACGCATCCAGCTTGCTTGCATTTTAGGCAAACCGGACGCGCTTTTCGCGGGTGCAATAACGACAGGAATGTCGGTTATTGAAATTCCCGAACGTCGGCCAGATGGCCCGCAATCGCGGCGGCTGCCGCCATGGCCGGGCTCATCAGATGCGTGCGCCCGCCGCGTCCCTGCCGTCCTTCAAAGTTCCGGTTTGACGTGGACGCGCAGCGCTCGCCGGGTTCCAGACGATCGGCGTTCATCGCCAGGCACATGGAACAACCGGGTTCCCGCCATTCGAAACCCGCGGCGGTGAAGATCTCGTCGAGACCTTCTTCCTCGGCCTGCGCCTTCACGAGGCCCGAACCGGGAACCACCATCGCACCGACATGGGCCGCCACTTTCTTTCCCTTGGCGATCTCGGCGGCGGCACGCAGGTCTTCGATGCGCCCATTGGTGCACGAACCGATGAACACGCGGTCGATTTTCACTTCTTTCAGCGGCGTGCCCGGTTTCAGATCCATGTAACTCAGCGCACGTTCAATGCCCGCGCGCTGGTTTTCATCCGTTGCCGCAGCAGGATCGGGAACGCGGTCGGTCACCGGCAACGCCTGTTCCGGGCTTGTGCCCCAGGTCACCATCGGCGGAATGGAGGCCGCATCGAGCGCGATCTCCACGTCGAACTTCGCGTCCGCGTCGGATTTCAGCGTGCGCCAATATCTGACCGCCGCTTCGAACGTGGCGGCCTTCGGTGCGCGCGGCTTTCCCGCGACATAGGCAAACGTCGTTTCGTCGGGTGCGATCAATCCTGCGCGCGCGCCCGCTTCGATGGTCATGTTGCAAAGGGTCATGCGCCCTTCCATCGAAAGCGCGGTCACCGCGTCGCCCGCATATTCGATGACGTAACCCGTGCCGCCCGCCGTTCCGATCCTGGCAATGATGGCGAGCGCGATATCTTTTGCGGTCACGCCGATGGGCAGCTTGCCGTTCACTGTCACTCGCATGTTCTTCGATTTGGGCATCGAGAGCGTCTGCGTCGCCAGCACATGTTCGACATCGGACGTACCGATGCCGAACGCGATGGAGCCGAACGCGCCGTGGGTCGATGTGTGCGAATCCCCGCAGACGATGGTGGTGCCCGGCACCGTCCAGCCCTGTTCGGGACCGACAATGTGCACGATGCCCTGACGAATATCGTCCATCTTCAGATATTCGATGCCGAAATCGTTGGCGTTCTTTTCGAGCGTGGCGATCTGCTCGCGCGATTCCGGATCGGCGATGCCCTTGGCGCGATCCTTGGTCGGCACGTTGTGATCGGCGACCGCGAGCGTGAGGTCGGGGCGACGCACCTTGCGGCCGGTGTTGCGCAGGCCTTCGAACGCCTGCGGGCTCGTCACCTCATGCACCAGATGGCGGTCGATATAGATGACGGGCGATTCCCCCTTCGCCTCATGCACCAGATGCGCGTCCCAGATCTTGTCGTAAAGTGTCTTGCTCATTGTCCTGCTCAGTGTTTTCCGGAGATATAGAGAACCGCCATGATGATGAGAATGGCGATGAATTGCGCCAGCACGCGAATCCGCATCAGGCGGTTCGACCAGGTGCGGGCCACATCGCCTCCCACCCAGAGCGTGTAGAGGCCCGCGCCCAAAATCAGCGCCACCACGAAGATCGCGATGGCAACAACAACCCCGCCGCTCATGCAGGCCTCATGTCGGTAGAAGCGGACGGCGGTATTGCCGGCCGCGGAATCCAGTGCGCCGCCTTCTCACCCAATTCGCGAAAGCGCGCGGAGGCCGTGTTCAAACGATCCTCCCATTGCGGATCGGGCCGCTGGCCTTCGATGGTCTGGAAGAACACCTGCATCAGTGCTGCAATCGCCAGCGGCTCTAGCAGCGCCACTTTCAACGCCCAGGCGAGCACAAATGCAAACGCGAATCCCCACCAGAAATTGTGTCCCGGCAATGCGGCAGCAAACGCAAAGGCCGGCGTCAGCAGCACCGCGAAGATCGCAATCGTGAGCGCCCACAGAAACAGCCAAAGCCACAGCGCGTTCTTGAGGAAATGCTTGTAGTTCTGCGCGTAGAGAATGAGTCCTTCCTTCGCCGTTGCCCACGGATTGGCCGTGCGCGTGCGGATCAGATAGGCGAGGATCAGTTCGTCGACATAGGTGAGCGAGGTGCGCACCACCCCCTCGGCAAGCTTCAACAGCGGCACCAATCCCGGTAACGGAAGGAATGCCGAGATCCGGTTCACCATGTTCATCAGCGCGTTCAACACCGCCTTGATCAATAGGTCGACGCCGAACAGCACCGAGGATTCCGCGAAATGCGCGCGCACGAATTGCGCGCCGTAGCGGATCTGTCCTTCGCCGCCCGGCACCGGATTGCCGTCATACAATTCCACCAGCACCGCGATGTGCCCGGCCTTGACGAGATAAAGGATATATTCGCGCGCCAGCCGCAACAGGCCGATCACCAGCACGAAGCCCGCGATGCCGCCCCATAGCGCGCCGTTATGGCCGTGGCTTGCGCGCCCGATGAGAAGGCCAAGACCTGCGCCAAACCCGGTGGTCAGCATCAAGGTAACTGCGACGCCCACATAGACCACCAGCCGCAACACCACGAACGGCGCGGTACGCAGCACCGCGCGCATGGCATTCGAGAGGCTGAAATCCCACATGAGAACCTTCGCTTTCGAAGGTCATATGTTCTTTCGGGGCGGGTCTGCGCAAGATGGCAAAAAGCGGCCCCAGGAAAAGTGTGAAGCGGTTTTCCGCC
>CAZTCU010000009.1:0-3382 GCA_964612235.1 uncultured Rhizobium sp. | reverse complement strand
AAAGCGGCCCCAGGAAAAGTGTGAAGCGGTTTTCCGCCTCTGACCGCGCCAAAACAAAGCCTAGGCGGCCTCGCACCAGCCACCCCGCCGTCCGCCGCGATAGGGCCGGGCCAGCCCCGCCGCGATGAGGGCAGCACCCACATCGCCGCCGGAATCGCGCACCGTGGCATCCACCCGCCCGCCGTATTTGTCGTAATGCACCTGTGACAGGCGCACTTCCGCGCCCTCGATCCGGTAGGCCAGCCAGTCCCGTGCGGCCTCGGCGCGGGTTCGCTCCTCGTTGCAACGGGCGTGAAGTTCCGGCGCATCGACGCCCGCGATCCGAACCCGCACCTCGATGGATTGCCCCAGCCAGATGGCGGCGCGAGCTTCGAATGTGTCGCCGTCCACCACATGCAAAACGTCGGCGTCGACCGGCCCCGCGAACGAAGCAGCCGCCAGCCGGATGCCCGGTGGTGCAAGATCGCTGCCGGGATCGAAGCTTCCCGCCGCCGCGATAGCTGCAGCTCCCAACAACGCACTCCCCCAAGCAAGCTGGGGCCAGGCCATGCCTCACTCCTGCAACTATTAGTTGCGAGAACATAGATAGTACGGACGTGGGGCAAAGTCCATCACCCCCGTCACGGCCCGCGAATGCGGGCCATGACGGGAGTTGCATGACGGGAGTTAAGCGAGCAAATCGATGGCCTCGTCCGACAATCCGCCGGGCACGATGGTCACCGGGATCGGGTTGTTGCCCGCCGCCTGACCCGCAAAAGCGGAAACCAGTGGGCCCGGCCCCTCCTTGGAGGTGCCCGCCGCCAGCACCAGGATCGAGATGTCCCGGTCGTTCTTCACCAGATCCGTCAGGCAGTCGGAGGTGCGGCCATGGGCGATCACAAGTTCGGGCACGATGCCCGACAATTCGTTGACCTCTTTGGCGGCTGTGAAGATCAGGCTTTCGGCCTCGGCATGGGCTTCATCGCGCATGATCTCTTCGACGCCCTTCCATTGCTGGAAGTCGGCGAGCTTGGCCACGCAGAGAAGCGTCACCCGCCCCTTGGTGTGCTGGGCTCTGCGCGTGGCGAAGCGGATGGCGATGCGGCACTCCGGCGTCTTGTCCACCACCACCAGGAATTTGCGCGGCCGGTCCGGCGCTCCGCGCACGGAAGCGTTGGGATCGGCGGGCGGTGCGGCATCGCTCATGGTTTGGAATGCTGCATCTTGGCTTTGAGATCGTAAAGCACCTCAAGCGCCTGTTTGGGCGTCAGCCCGTCCGGCTCCACCGTCTTCAGCGTCTCTTCCACCGCACTCGTCTTTGCAACCGGCTGGGGTGCGGGCTGCGCTGCAAACAGAGGCAGGTCGTCGATCCGCGCGAGCGGCTTGTGGCCCTCGCGTCCTTCTTCGAGCGCCCGCAATACTTCCTCGGCGCGCGCCACAACCGCGTTCGGCAACCCTGCAAGCTTCGCCACATGGATACCGTAAGAACGATCTGCGGTTCCCGGCGCCACTTCGTGCAGGAAGACGATGGTGTCGTTCCATTCGCTCACACGCATGGTCACGCAGGCAAGCGACGACAGCCGTTCGGAAAGCGCGGTCATCTCGTGATAATGCGTGGCGAACAGCGCGCGCGACTTGTTGGTCTCGTGCAGATGTTCCGCCGCCGCCCACGCAATCGCCAAGCCGTCGAAGGTCGCAGTACCCCGTCCGATTTCGTCGAGGATGACAAGGCTTTTCGCCGTCGCCTGATTGAGGATCGCCGCCGTCTCGACCATTTCCACCATGAAGGTCGAACGGCCCGACGCCAGATCGTCCGCCGCGCCCACGCGCGAAAACAGACGGTCCACGATTCCGATATGCGCACTCTCGGCGGGCACGAACGCGCCCATCTGCGCGAGGATCGCGATCAAGGCATTCTGGCGCAGGAAGGTCGACTTGCCGGCCATGTTCGGGCCGGTGACGAGCCACAACCGCCCCACGCCGTCGGGCGACAGATCGCAGGCATTGGCGACGAAGGGATTGGCGTGTGCTGCGATCAACGCCGCTTCGACCACCGGATGACGCCCACGCGCGATGCGGAAGTTGAGACTTGCATCGACGATCGGGCGCACATGGCGTTGCTTCACGCCAAGTTCGGCCAACGCAGTCGCCACATCGAGGCGCGCCAGCGCGTCGGCAACGCGCGACAGCGAGGCGGCAACTTCAATCGCTGAGGCGACCATCTGATCGAACAGATCGCGTTCGATGGCGAGCGATTGCTCGGCGGCCTGCGCGATGCGGCTTGCCAGGGTCGCAAGCTCGTCGGTGGTGAAACGCACCGCACTTCCGATGGTCTGGCGGTGTCGAAAGAGATCGCGCGCCGCCATCAGCTTGTCGGCATGCTGCGGGGTCACTTCGATGAAATAGCCCAGCACGCCATTGTGCTTGATGCGAAGCTGCGAAACCCCACTTTCCTGCCGATAACGCGCTTCCAGCCCCGCCACCACGCGCCGGCTTTCGTCGCGCAGCGCGCGCACTTCATCGAGGGGCGCATGTGCGCCCGCAACGATGAATCCGCCGTCGCGCGCAAGGAACGGCGGCTCGGCCGCGAGCAGATGCGCAAGCCTGTCGCTCAATTGCGAGGTCGCTGCAATCCCGTGAACAAGATCGTCGCAAGCCCCGCGCGCCTCGCCCGGCGATGGCTTCAGTGGATCGTCGAAGAGCTTCAGCCGGTCGCGGATCGCGCGCGCCGCATTCAACCCATCGCGCAAACACGAAAGATCGCGCGGGCCGCCGCGTCCCACCGAAAGCCGCGCCAATGCACGCGCGATATCCGGCGCACGCCGCAACGCATCGCGCAATTCCTCGCGCAGGTCGCGATCGTCGACGAAGAATGCCACCGCATCCTGCCGGTGCGCGATGGCCGCCGGATCGGTCAGCGGCGAAGCCAGTCGCAGCGCAAGTTCGCGCGCGCCCGCCGCTGTCACCGTGCAATCAATCGTATCGAGCAAACTGCCTTTGCGCGTGCCCGAAAGCGTTTCAACGAGTTCGAGATTGCGTCGCGTGGCCGCGTCGATCGCCATGAAGCCCTTGGCCGACACGCGCGACAGCGGTTTTAGCGCGGGCAGTTTTCCCTTCTGCGTCAGATCGAGATAGCCGACGAGCGCACCCGCCGCCGAAAGCTCTGCACGGGTGAAGGCGCCGAATGCATCGAGCGTCGCCACGCGGTAAAGCGATTTGAGCGCGCGTTCGCCAGCACCGGAATCGAATTTGATGCTTGGCAACGGCGTGAGTGCCGGCCCCATCGCTTTCAAATGCGGCGCAAGCTGCTCGTCGGCAAAAAGCGCATCGGGCGCCAGCAATTCGCGGGGGGAAAGACGCGCCAGTTCGGCGCCGAGATTTTCCGGCTCGATTTCCGACACCC
>CAZTCU010000008.1:0-25685 GCA_964612235.1 uncultured Rhizobium sp. | reverse complement strand
ATCTCACCATCTACGTCGTCGACGACGATCAAGACGTACGGGATTCCCTCAAGGTACTTCTTGAGTTCGCGGACTACAACGTCCGGATATTCGAGTCCGCTGTCAAATTTCTCGCGGCCGACCTGCACGGCATAGCCGGATGCCTGATTGTCGACATCCGCATGCCGGACATGGACGGCCTCGAACTTCAGGACGAGCTTCTGAAGCGTGAAATCGATCTTCCGGTGATCGTCATTACCGGCCACGGGGACGTTCCGCTCGCCGTGCGTGCGATGCGCGCCGGCGCGGTGGATTTCCTGGAAAAGCCATTTCGCGAGGAAGCTCTGCTGGAGGCCATTCAACGGGCATTCCGGCACACGCCGCGAAGAAATGCCGCAAAAGCCGATGAAGTCAGGGCCCGGCTTGAGGCGCTTACGGAGCGCGAACGGGAAGTTCTGAATTTGGTCGTGGAAGGGCAGACCAACAAGGAAGTCGCTCGCGTCCTCGACATCTCTCCCCGTACGGTGGACATTCACCGCGCGCATGTCATGGAGAAGATGCACGCCAAGACATTGGCCGATCTTGTCCGGATGGCCCTGTCGATTCAGCGGTCTTGATTCAAAGCGCCAGCGTGGCCCGCACAGTGCCGGGCGCCCCCACCTCTGTCTCCATCGAGAATCCGAGATCGCGGCACAGTGAGAGCATGATCGTATTCTCCCGCAGCACTTCGCCGAACAGTTCCTGAATTCCCCGCTTCCGTGCAAAAGCGATGAGATGGTCCATGAGCATTCGGCCCAAACCGTGTCCCTTCAAATCGCTTCGCACCAACACAGCGAACTCGGCTCGTATATTGTCCGGGTCGGCGGCCAGCCGAACAATGCCCAGGAAATCCTGCCGATCGGCGGAAACGAGCGCGAACGCCATTTCCCGGTCGTAGTCGATCTGGGTGAAGCGCGCCAATTGCTTTGATGGGAGTTCGCGCCACGGGGTGAAGAAGCGCAAACGAATGTCCTCCGGCGAAAGCCTTTCGAACAGCCGGATCATCGCGCCCGCATCTTCCGGCCGCACGGGACGAAGCAAGCAATCTCCCCAATCCGGCACGTCTACGACTCGTTCGAGCTCTTTCGGATAGGGGCTGATGGCAAACCGCCTGCCATGCTCCGCGTCTGCCGTCCCGAGCTTCACGCGCGCATCGAGCGCGATCACGCCTGTTTCATCGGCCAGAAGCGGATTTATGTCGAGTTCCACAATCTCATCGTTGTCGGTGACAAGCTGTGAAAGTTTGACGAGCGTCAACGCAATGGCGTCAAGCTTCGCTGCCGGACGGTCGCGATAGCCCTCCAATTGGCGGAAAACTCTGGTCCGCGCCATCATGGCGCGCGCGAGGGGCAGATTGAGCGGTGGCAAGGCCAATGACTTGTCGTCGATCACTTCGACCGCAGTACCTCCCTGACCGAACAGGAGTATGGGGCCGAACGTCGGATCGACGCTCATGCCGACGATCAGTTCATGGGCCCGAGGCCGCACAACCATCTCCTGAACGAGAAAGCCATCCAGTTTCGCGGATGGATGCGAGGTTCGCAGACGCGACCACATTGAAGCGGCAGCCGCGCGCACGTCTTCCGGCTTTTCCAGACCGAGGGCAACTCCCCCCACATCGGACTTGTGCACGATGCTTTGAGATTGGATTTTCAGCGCGACAGGCATACCGAATTCGGCGGCAATGTCCGCGGCCTCTTTCGCGCCCGGTGCGGCGGCCATGCGCGGCGTAGAGATCATATAGCACCCCAACAGCGCATTGAGGTGCATGGGACTGAGCCACGTTTCGTCCGCTTGTCTGGCTTCTGCGATGATCGCTCTGGCGTGCGCCGTATCCGGGGCGAAGTCCGCCGGCAGGGATGGCGGCACTTCCCGCAGCGCTTCCTGCGCGCGCTGATAGCGGATCAGGTGCATATAGCCCCGAACGGCTTGATCCGGCGTATCATAGGCCGGCAGACGCGCGGCATTGAAAAGTGCGCGGGCTTCTTGCGCGGTCTTCGTTCCGAGCCAGGCCGTCAGCACGGGCCGTTTCGCATTTTCCACGGCGGAAACGACCGCCCGCGCCGTATCTGGGCTCGACGTCACTGCTGTGGGGCAGTTCAGGGCCAATATGCAGTCGATTTCCGGGGCCTCCAGAAGAATACGCAGCGAATCCGCGTATCTTTGCGGCGGCGCATCGCCGATGATGTCTACAGGATTGGCGTGGGACCAGGTCTTCGGCAATACGCCATCCAACGACGCAATCGTAGCTGCAGAGAGTTCTGCCAGCTTTCCTTCGCCATCGAGAAGCGCGTCGGTGGCGAGCACGCCGATACCGCCGCCATTGGTCAAAATGGCGAGCCGGTCGCCAATATCGCCCTTTAGCGTGGCAAGGCTCTCCAATGCATCGAAGACTTCCTCGAGCGTCATGACACGCAAAATTCCGGCGCGGCGTAACGCGGCGTCATATACGGCGTCTGCCCCCGAGAGCGCGCCTGTGTGCGAAAGGGCCGCTTTGGCCGCCTCGGTATGCCGGCCGGCCTTGATGGCGATGACGGGTTTGATGCGCGCTGCCGCGCGAGCAGCGCTCATGAACTTGCGAGCGTGCGTGATCGCCTCGATGTAGAGAACGATCGAATGCGTGTTGGGATCGCCCGCCAGGTAGTCCAGCATGTCTCCGAAATCGACATCGGCCATGTCGCCCAAAGATACAAGATGAGAGAAGCCGACGCCGCGAGCTGAGGCCCAGTCGAGAATCGTCGTCAGGATGGCACCCGATTGCGCCACCAGTGCGATACCGCCGGAAATGGCATTCATCTGTGCAAACGACGCGTTGAGTCCGGATTGCGGCGACAGGACACCAAGACAATTGGGACCGATGATACGCAGCAGATGCGGCCGCGCGGCGTCGAGCATCGCCTGGTGCAGACGCTTGCCGTCTGGCGTGTCGCCAAAGCCAGCCGTGACGACGATGACGCCCTTCGTGCCGCGAGCCCCAAGTTCGGCAATCAAAGAAGGAACGGTCTCAGGAGGCGTGCAGATCACCGCAAGATCGGGACTTTCCGGCAGCGATGCCACATCCGGGTAGGTCCGCATGCCGGCCGCTTGCGAGTGGACAGGATTGACCAATCTGACTGTACCGGAAAAGCCGCCGTGAAGCAGATTTTCGGCGACGACGTTGCCGATGGAATGTTCTCGCGTACTGGCGCCGATCAATGCCACCGAGCGGGGATGAAAAATAGACCCAAGGTTTCGAACCGACATTGGCGTCTCCGCGAAGAAAACTTCTTTGAGAGTTCCCGGGTTCCCACGCGTTGAGGGAGATCAATGATTTTACCGATAACCGAAAATAGACTGAATACGCAGCATGCCGCAAAGAACGAAATTGCCGGATCATAACAAAACCTCTGGGGAGCGGCCCTATGTCGGCGTGGTCGATAGTGACGAAGCCGTTCGTCATTCCATTCGCGTCCTCCTGGAATCCCATGGTCTGAAGGTGGCCGAATTCGACTCGGCCGAAAATGCCCTGCGATCTTCGTTGTTCGCCCATTGTCATTGTTTGATCGTGGATATGGAATTGCCGCAAATGAACGGCTTGCAGCTTGTAGAGACCATGCGCAAAGGGGCCGACCAAACACCCGTGATCCTCCTGGCGTCCGACCCCCATTTTTCCGAGCCGGACCGCATCCGGAAGAGCAACATATTGGCGCTTCTCGTCAAACCCGTGCCGCAAAACGAACTCTTGGCGTGGATCCGGCATTCTTCTGGCGCCTGATAGGTAATATCACCTACGCGCTTTTGCCTAGGCAATCGCACGAATTTCGCAAGCAAAAACCATTTGGCACTCTGTCCCCGTCGCTGAATTCGATGGAGCCCCAAATGTCGCTGGCACTGCAGGCAATGGTCCAACCGGCCGCCCTCAATCGTGAATTTGGGTGCGAGTCTACGACTTCCAAGATCGACATTCCGCCGCTGAACGCCATCGGCAGCGTGGCACACTTTGATGCCAACGAGACGATTTTCGCAGAGGGTGACGGCGCGAACTACGTCTACAAGATCAGAAGCGGTGGGGTGCGCCTCTGCAAGCTGCTGGCCGACGGACGCCGCCAGATTGTCGATTTCGCGCTTCCCGACGATCACTTCGGGTTCGAGCTGGGAGATGAACATACGATCACAGCAGAGGCGCTGGAGCCGGTCGTCTTGCTGAAATGCGCGAGAACGCGGCTGGCACGCCTTGAGCGCGAGCGCCAGGACGTCGGGCAGTCCCTCATGCATATGCTGCGCCGCGATCTGTGGGCCGCTCAAAACCATCTTCTGATGCTGGGCCGGCAGACCGCGAAGGAACGCGTGGCATCGTTTCTGCTGCTCATGGCCGAAAGAGGTGGCACCGAGGCCGGCCCGGCAATCGACATTCCCATGAGCCGGCAGGATATCGCCGATTATCTCGGTCTCACCATCGAAACGGTCTGCCGCGCGCTCAGCGATTTGAAGCGCGACCGGATCATAACCATTCCCAGCAGGCACCAAATCGTCGTTCGCAATTCCGCCGTTCTCGAATCCATGGCGCTCGGCGAGGAGTGAAAGATGAGCATCGCCAAAATTATCGCGCCCGTTACCGGAAGCAAGCGCGACTCAATCGTTCTGGGAACCGCTCTCGCGGCGGCCAAACCGTTCAACGCGCACGTCATCGCGTTGTTCGTGCGCCCCGACCCGTGGATGGTCGTGCCGTATTCAGGTGTCCCGCTTTCCGCGTCCCTGACGCAAAGCCTGATAGACGAAGCGAACGCAATTGCAGACCAGGCGAGCAAGCGCGCCCGCCTGACTCTCCATCGTGAGGCCGAAAATGCCGGCGCACGCGTGCTGGCGACGCCGGAGCGGGTATCCGAACTCTCCTGCTCATTCCGCGAAGCACACGGCTCGTTGCCACATCTCGTAGCGGAGGCCGCCAGGCTGTCGGATCTGGTGGTTTTCGGCCCCCAATCGGAGATCGATGGCGACGGCATCAACGATGCGTTCCTTGAAACGCTGACGAAGACGGACCGTCCGGTCCTGATCGCCGAGCAAACGCCCGCCCGTATGGTTTGCAACGTCGCCATCGCCTGGGATGGCAGCGTCGCTGCTTGCCACGCCGTCACCGCAGCCTTGCCATATCTCAAGCATGCGGAGGTGATCGACATCCTCACCGTGCACAAAAGCGGTGAGCCGCGCCATTCCACACATGAGCTGTCGGAATACCTTGCGTTGCACGGTCTTTCCTGCACCGAACACTTCATCCGTTCCGAGAAGGGCCTTGTCGCCCGCGAGCTGATCGAACACGCCCTGCAACGAAACACCGACCTGCTGGTGATGGGCGGGTATGGGCATGGC
This sequence comes from uncultured Rhizobium sp., assembly GCA_964612235.1. Lineage (GTDB taxonomy): Bacteria > Pseudomonadota > Alphaproteobacteria > Micropepsales > Micropepsaceae > Rhizomicrobium. The sequence continues at coordinate 20,321 of CAZTCU010000008.1, read as the reverse complement.
CATTTCCGCGAATATCTGTTCGGCGGCGTGACCCAGGATATTCGTTGGCATGCGTCGGTGCCTGTCGTGATGATGCATTGAGAGGGGTTGGACGATGAAACATCTTTACAGAATTTGGCTGCAGCTTGCGCGCACCACCGGCTTTCCGGAAGGAAGCGACAAACATGGCTATGTGTTCGCCGCGCCGCTCGACGAATCGGCTCATATCGATGTCGAGACGTGGCGCCGTTTAAAAGACAAATGCCGCGTCACCCGCTTCTGGGGGGAGGAACCCGTCCAGCATGGCGTGCTGCGTCATGTCGGCCACGGCTGGCGCTTCGACTACGAGAAATCCTCAACTGAAGACGATGAACCTTTCTTCAAACTCGACCAGCACGAGCTGAAGGTTGGAAATTATGTCTCGGTAACGGAGCATGACGGCATACAGCGGCCGTTCCGCGTCATGAGTGTCGAAAGGGTGCGCGACATGGAGCAGGTGTCGTGAACCATCACGCCCATGCCGCCGTCTGGATAGATCACCGGGGCGCGAAGATATTCGAGTTCGACAAGAAGGACGTCGAACAAAAGTCCGTCGACCATTGGAACGCAGCGCATCAAATTCATCACAAGGCAGGTTCCGTTGGCTCGGGACATGTTTCTGAGGATGAAGCTTACTTGCAGGCCGTGGCCAAGGCGCTTTCAGCCGCCTCGGAAATCCTGATCCTCGGCCCCGGCCATGTGAAATGGCAGCTGCGGTCCTTTCTGAACCTGCACGAACCGCGCATATCCGAGCGGATCATGGCCGTTGTGGACGAAGATCATCCATCCGATGGACAAATCGTGGATCATGCGCGCAGATATTTTTCGCGCATCGATCGCATGACCCCACAGAAACTGGTCCAGCCGCAATGAGCGCCGTCCATTTCCCCACCAAGCTGCGACTTGAGATCGTGGTCCTGATCTGTGGTGCAATCCTCGGGTTACTTTTGTTCTATGATTTCTTTTTCTCCCCGGCTTTCGAAACGCATTGGCGGCTTATTCAAAGGCTTCCCTAGACCTTTCCGGATTTGATTTGGAGCCATGGCGGCACATCCATGCACGAAGAGGCCGACGCCAGGAAAAAGAGCTTGCACGACTTCATGTCGGCCGAGAGATATTGTGTCGTGGCCACAAATTCACCGAATGGCGCTCCGGAGGCTTCCCTTGTAGGATTCGCCGTTACACCGGCATTGGAGGTGATCTTCGAAACCACCGACGCCACACGAAAGTGTTCAAACCTTCGCCGCGACCCTCGCATTTCGCTTGTGATCGCAAAAGATCAATTCACATTGCAATACGAGGGAACCGTCGATGAGCCGGACGGTTCCGAACTGGAGGAGCTCAAGGCCACCTTCTTTTCAGCCTGGCCGCAACTTCGCAGCCATGAAGAATGGCCGGGATTGACCTATTTCCGCATCAAGCCACGATGGATACGGTTCAGTAGTTACTACAGGCCCCGTTCGGTCGAAGAAATGTCATTCGAGCTTGAAGACGGCACGCCGCGAAAACCCGATGGACCTCACTTCCGCCTACAGGATTTGATCGGGAACATGAGGTCCTATTGGAACGTCAAAAAGTCATGACTCCTGGTCCACAGGCTGAGGTCATATCGTTTCTTTCCAAAGCGTCTGCCTACGCTTGCTCTCCGTCTGTCGTTGAGCGGCACGAAACACATGGCGCAATCGTGTTTATAGCGGGCGATCGGGCCTACAAGCTGAAGCGGGCTGTTCATCTTCCCTATATGGACTATTCGACCGTCGAGGCGCGTCGCCAAATGTGTCTGCGGGAGCTCGATGTAAATCGGCGCATGGCTCCGGAGATATATCTTGGGGTGGCCAAGATCCGGCGCGATGCAGGTGGTTCACTGCAAATTGCGGATGAAGCCACCGCCGAAGATGCCGTCGATTGGCTTGTCGTGATGCACAGATTTCCTCAGGACGCATTGCTGGAAAACATGCGCCGTCAGGGGCGGTTGTCGAACGACGTTTTGGTGCGTACGGCACGCCGCATCGCGCTATTCCATGCCGCCGCCAAAATACATCGCGAGATGGGCGGCTACGAAGGTCTCTCATCTGTCATAGAAGGCAACCATGCCATTCTCGGCTCAATGGTTGGCAATCCGTTTTCGCGGGAAAAAGTTCGCCTGCTTGGCGATCTTTCGCGGGCGAGATTGGAAAGAATGCACGGCCTTCTGGAGCGCCGCCGGCAAGCGGGCTATGTGCGCCGGGTACACGGTGACCTGCATCTGAACAATATCTGCATGATTCACGGCGAGCCGGTGCCATTCGATGCTGTCGAATTTCGCGATGAATTCGCCCAGATCGATACGTTTTATGATCTGGCATTCCTTTTGATGGATCTCGACCGCCACGGTCTCTGCCGAGGCGCGAATACCGTTCTCAACGCCTATCTGGAGGATTCGCTGGACTATACCGGCTTGGCGCCCCTTCCGCTCTTTCTTGCCTGCAGAGCCGCCATACGAGCGCATGTGACCATGTCCATGGCGAAGGAGAATGTGCAGACCGCAACGGCCCCGCACGACGCGGCGGCGTTTCTCGACCGGGCCATAGGTTACCTGCAACCGGCTTCTCCCAAACTCGTCGCCGTTGGCGGAATTTCCGGCACGGGAAAATCGACTCTCGCCCGCGGACTGGCCCCAGTGATTGGCGCGGCGCCCGGCGCTGTCGTTCTGCGTAGCGACGTCATTCGGAAACAGCTGTGGGGCAAATCGACTGGAGAGCGCCTGCCGGAAGAGGCCTATAGCGCGGACTTCTCCGCGCGCGTGTTCCAAACCATCGCCGAACGCGCGGAGATCATTCTTCGGACGGGGCACAGCGTGATCGCCGACGCAGTATATGGCCGACCCGATGAGCGAGCTGTGTTGGCAAAAGTCGCGGAACGCGCCCATGCCAAATTTCTCGGCCTCTGGCTGGAAGCGCCGGAAAAAGCTCTCGAAAATCGCATTTCCTCGCGAACGAACGATGCGTCCGATGCGACGGTGGCGGTGCTGCACAAGCAGCTCAAGCATGTCGTCCCACCGCACGATTGGGCTATTGTCGAGGCAGAACCGGGGCCGGATGACGTGCTTCTGCAAGCGCTTCGCCATCTTCAAATGGAAGCAACGCGATGAACCTGACATTCCTGGGCGGGGTGGGAACGGTCACCGGCTCCAAATATCTCGTGGAATATGGCGGACGTCGCGTGCTCGTCGATTGCGGCTTGTTTCAGGGGTACAAGCAGCTTCGCCTGCGAAACTGGGCGCCGCTTCCCGTTTCGCCCGCGTCGATCGACGCGGTGCTTCTCACTCACGCACATCTCGACCATTCAGGCTATCTGCCCCTTTTGGTGAAACATGGCTTTAAGGGGCCGATCTATGCGACCGACGCAACCAAAGATTTGTGCGAAATACTGCTTCCCGATAGCGGCCACCTGCAGGAACAGGATGCCCTGTTTGCCAACCGTCACCGTTTTTCAAAGCACAAACCGGCGCTGCCCCTTTACACCGAAAAAGACGCGATAGACTGCCTGGCGAAATTCCGCACGGTTCCCTTTCACAAGCCGCGGGATATTTTTGGTGCAAGCGTTCGCTATCTGCGTGCGGGCCATATTCTGGGCGCAGCGATGATTGAAATCACCGCCGACTCGAAAGTTGTCTTTTCGGGAGACGTGGGGCGTCCAAACGATATTGCGATGTTGCCGCCGGAGCCGTTGCCGGAGACGGATTTTCTGGTGGTGGAGTCTACTTATGGCAATCGCACGCATAACGGCCGAGACGCAGAAGACGCATTGGCCGACGCCATAAATGAGACCGCCGGGCGCGGCGGCACGGTTGTGATCCCCGCCTTCACCGTCGGCCGAACACAGGCATTGCTGCTCCATCTGTCGCGCCTGGTCGAAGCTCGGCGTATTCCGGGGCTTCCCATTTTTCTCGACAGTCCGATGGCCATTGATGCAAGCGATATTTTTTGCCGCCATCCAGACGATCACAAAATAAGCGCAGCGGAAACGCGCAAGGCGTTTGCCGTGGCGCATTATGTGAGGACGGCCGAGGAATCCAAATCCCTCGATAGCATGGTCATCCCGAAAGTGATCATTTCAGCGAGCGGGATGGCGACGGGTGGCCGTGTGTTGCATCATTTGAAATCCTATGCCCCCGATCATCGCAACCTGATTTTGTTTACGGGCTTTCAGTCTGGCGGCACACGGGGTGCGACCATGGTTGCAGGCGGCGAAGCCGTGAAGATTCACGGGGACTACATCCCCGTCCGGGCCGAGGTCCGCAACCTCGATATGTTGTCCGCTCATGCGGACGCGAACGAAATCATCCAGTGGCTGAAGCCCACGCCCAGGCAGCCCCGCACCACCTTCATCACGCATGGGGAACCCGATGCGGCAGACAGTATGCGCCGGCGCATCTCCGAAGAACTCGGCTGGTCGTGTGTCGTTCCGGAATATCGCGACATGGTTTCATTGCAATGAACCGGGGTGCTCCCACCACGGGCGCCCGCCGCCTGCGGCCCAAACGCCTGGGCATAGAAACGCTCAACGAAGCGCACGTATTCTTGCACCGGGACAGTCCCATCAGCCGTGCGGAAGGCTTCTCGGCGCATTCGCGCGTTCTCATATCCGCCAACAATCGCACGATGGTCGCGACCCTCTATCATCTGACGGGAGACATGCTGAGCATCGACGAAGCCGGCCTGTCCGAGCAGGCATGGCAGCAGCTGGGGCTTTGCGAAAATGACACCTTGCAAATCGAACATGCCCCACCTGTCGATTCCCTTCGCTATCTTCGCAGCAAAGTCTATGGGCACGATCTTGCACCCAACGCCTTCGACGCGATCCTGGGAGACATTGCTCACGGCGAATATTCCAATATCCACCTCGCCGCGTTCATTACAGCTTGTGCCGCCCGGCCGCTGAAGCTTGAGGAAATTCACAGTCTTACGGAGGCAATGATAAAAGTCGGCGATCGGCTGCAATGGCCCGCAACGCCGGTTGCCGACAAGCATTCCATTGGCGGCTTGCCCGGAAATCGCACCACGCCGATCGTCGTTTCCATACTGGCGGCTTGCGGAATCACGATTCCCAAAACGTCATCCCGGGCGATCACCTCGCCCGCGGGAACGGCGGACATGATGGAAACGCTGACGAACGTCACGTTGGACGTTGATGCCATGCGTCGCGTCGTTGAGCGTGAGGGCGGCTGCATCGTCTGGGGCGGAGCCGTTCGGCTCAGTCCGACCGACGATATCCTGATACGGATCGAACGCGTTCTCGACCTGGACGCTGAGGGGCAGTTGGTTGCCTCCATACTGTCGATGAAAATCGCCGCCGGCGCGACGCATCTGGTCCTCGACATTCCGGTTGGTCCAACTGCAAAAGTCCGCAGCCGTGAAACAGCCGATGCCCTGACACGCACACTGCTGAGTGTGGCAAATTCCTTCGGGCTCAAGACACGCACCGTCCTCACGGACGGACTGCAGCCGGTTGGACGCGGCATTGGCCCTTCGTTGGAAGCTCGGGACGTTCTTGCGGTCCTGCAAGGCAACCCAGCCGCGCCAGCCGATCTAAAGGAACACGCATTGCTTTTGGCGGGCAATTTGCTTGAGCTCACGGGCGCGGCACCGGAAGGTAAGGGCCTTGCTTTGGGCACGAGTGTGTTGGAAAGCGGAAAGGCCTGGAGCAAATTTCAACGAATTTGCGAGGCGCAGGGCGGCATGCAAACCCCGCCAGTCGCCCCGTACCGCGAGCCCGTTCTTGCCGGTAGCGCGGGAATCGTCGATCGCATCGATAACCGCAGGCTGGCCCAGATCGCGAAGCTGGCTGGAGCACCGGACGACAAAGCGGCCGGTCTCGATATCCATGTCCGCATCGGCGAGCGCGTTATGGAAGACCAGCCGCTTTACACAATTCACGCACAATCGGTGGGCGAGCTCGAATATGCTTTGGAATTTGCCAAATGCGGCGGAGCCATTGTTGGCATCGAACGCGCATGAGCACGCCCCTGATCGCCAGCCTGCCCGGAAACGAATTTTTCGGCAAATCGCTGGGGCAGTTGCTTTCGATACCGACCGTCGATCTCGGCGTTCATCGCTTTCCCGATGGTGAATCCCTCATTCAATATCCGGTGCCGGTCGCCAATCGTGATGTCGTGCTTCTTTGCACATTGGATCGGCCGGACGAAAAGTTTCTGCCTTTGCTATTTGCTGCGAAGACGGCAAGAGAACTCGGTGCGTCCAGCACCGGCTTGGTGGCGCCTTATCTCTGCTATATGCGGCAAGACACCCGTTTCCATCCCGGAGAGGCTCTCAGCGCAAAGATCTTCGCCGCGACGCTTTCCAATATGATCGATTGGCTCGTAACGGTCGATCCGCACCTGCATCGGCTATCGTCCCTTTCCGAGATATTTTCCGTGCCGGTCAGCGCGTTGCATGCCGACCGGGAGATTGGGACATGGATTGCGCGCGAGGTGCGCCATCCGCTGCTGATCGGGCCGGACGCCGAAAGCGCACAATGGATCAATCGTGTGGCCAGCCTGGTGAAGTGCCCCGCCACGGTGCTGGCAAAGCAACGGGGCGGAGATCGCGAGGTGCGGGTGTCGGATCCCGACTTGAACCTTCTGTCTTCTCGCAGCCCCATCATATTGGACGACATCGTATCCACCGGCCAGACGATGAAAGAAACGGTCCTCAGGATTAAGCAGCTCGGCGGACCATTGCCCATCTGCCTGGGTGTACACGCCGTATTTTCCGGCAACGCCTATGCCGATTTGGCTTCGACGGGCGCCGATGTCGTTACAACCAACACCATCAGGCATCCCACAAATCGGATCGATCTGCTGCCGCTTGTCGCGGCATCGGTCGCGGAGCACTTGCGGGACGTTGCGCACAAATGAAAATGTGCAGCCGCGGCTGCACGAAACGCTGCTAATGGGCAAGAAAGATCGGCAGCAACGGCTCGTCGATAGCATAGGCCGTTGTTCCGCCGAAAAGAGATTCCCGCAGCGGGCTATGCCCGTATCCACCCATTACAAGCAAATCGGCGCCGCTGCCGGTTGCGGCATCTATCAGTTCTTCGCCTATGGAGCGTGAAGTCTTCTCGATGATGCGCTTGGTTGCATGAATTCCGGATAACGCCAGGTAATCGCGAAGGTCCCTGAACTCTTCCATCTGAGAAAAAGACGGACGCCTCACGGCAACGATTTCGACGCTGTCGGCGGCGGTCAGCAAGGGCAGGGCGGCACAAACGGCCCGCGCCGTGGCATGTCCGCCGTCCCATCCGATGACTGCCTTGCGAAACGGGCCCGTCACTTTTTTGGGGGTTATGAGGACCGGCCGTCTTGCATTCATCAGGGCTTCGGCGAACCCCGCTGATGTCTGAAAATCCTCGGGCTCGCCAAGGGGGCCATACACCAGAAGATCGGCGAACTTTGCGGCTTGAGCCACGCACTCGAACACAAACCCGTCCGCCTCGCGGAAAGAGGCTGTCACCTCCCTGCGGTCCTTGGTTCGATCGGCAATGGATGCTTTCGCCTCGATCGCAGCCATCGTGAAGTGACGCCGCGCGGTGCGTGACGTTTCATCGGCAATCTGTTTGGCGGATCGAGAGATATCCGCCATCAGGTCCGGCAACAGCGAAAAGCTCACCACAGGCGTGACGTAGCGGACATCGGGTCGCACAAACTGCGCCATGACATGCGCATTGGAGTATTTGGCAATCGAAAGAGCCGACCCCAATGCGATTTCATCCCGTTCGCTTCCGTTAAGCGGGACCAGTATTTGGTTGAATGTCACTATGGTCCTCCCATCATGGTTCAGCTTCCACCATAGGGCGGACGAAGCAGAAAGAGATTGATTTGCCTCAATGGCCTAGCGGGTGGCGCCTTGACCCAAATCAAGGGCTCTGCCGGGCCAAAGCCATAAGCTGAAATGGGTTTGTTCGGCATCTTTATCCATGGACGCCACGGCGGCAACGATCGAGATTCAGGTCGAGGATCTGTCGCAACTGTTCGACAGCCTCGATCCTTTCCCGTTTCGCGAACGCGATCTGGACAAGTCCGCTGAAGAATACATTGTCGGCTGGGCACGCGAGATCGGCAAGAACCAGGCTATCGAGATCGTCATCCACGTCCCCCAAAAGGCAAAGGACGTCACCAGCACGAGCGATATCCAAAGCGCCATTCAAAAGTACTTCGCTTACAAGTCCGGGCTCATCGATCGCGATCTCAGCGAATTGTTTCGCATCGGCAGGCAGTCTCTTCTCGTCGGCATCGCGGTACTCGGCACATGCATCGTCTTGCGGGAATTCTCATTGGCTGCGTTCGGCGCAGAAGGTATCGGCCGCGCCTTGAACGAAGGGCTCTTGATCCTGGGTTGGGTCGCCAATTGGCGGCCGCTCGAAATATTCCTGTACGACTGGTGGCCGCTGACCCGCCGCCGCGATCTTTACCGGCGCCTATCCAACGCGAAGGTGCTGATATCGGCACGCGAGTTGGAAGCATGAGCGTCGCTGCACTTACAACAACCGAAGAGGAAAATCGAATGTCCATGACCGCAACGACGATCGCGCGCAGCCATCTGGAATCTGCATTGTCCGACGCGAAATCGCACGGCTTCGACACAGACCCGCTGTGTCGCGCGATGCTTGCTCTTATCGTATCGAAGTACCTCGAATATCGGACCGTGCGGGATGTTCAATCCGAATTGCAGTTTCTTGCCGACAATTGCGATCCGGAAAGGGATTTCGAGTTCATGCGGCCGTGATGCGGGCGCCCCGCTCAGTGTGCGAGCAAAACAGGCAAATTCGAATTTGTGAGCATGCTTTGCGTCGCACCTCCCAGAACGAACTCGCGAACCCTCGAATGCCCGAACGCGCCCATGACGAGCATGTCGGCACGAGTGCTTTGTGTGTAGGTACGAAAAGCGTCCCCGATATTGCGGCCTGCGATATCGACCTCGTCGAAGATAAAAGGAACTTTGTGTGCGGAAAGGTGCCGTTGTAAATCGTCAATTGTCCGCCCCGCCGTGCTCTCCTTTTCATTGGCAACCGTGAAGATGCGAACTTTGCCCGCTGCGGAAAGGAGCGGGAGCGAGGCGCGAAGGGCGCGCGCCGCCGCCAGGCTGAAATCCCACGCCACGACGACTATGTCGAGGCTCAGGGAGTTTCTCTCGTCCGGCAGAAGCAGCACCGGAGAACCCGACCCAAAGATAACAGCTTCGCTAAACCAACGCTCGAATCCCCAAGTCGTAGGCATGATCGTGAGGTCATGCAGGCGCGCCCGTTCGACAATCGGCGAGGCAGAAGGAAAGATCGTGGTCGGTTCGTGGACGACGTTCACGATCACTTGAGATCGCGATGCTTCGGCTTCTATTTTCTTCACGGTTTCTCGCGAATTCGCATGGCTTTGGGCCAGCGCGCCGCCGATCAGGTCCGAAATGCCCGCAATGCTCGTGCCCAGCGAGGATGGCCAAGCGGAGCGATGCGCATCCAGATCGAGCAGCATCGCGGTCAAGCTGGCGTCGAATTGCTTCGCCAGGCCAAACGCCGCGCCGATCGGGCCAGAGGACGGCGGGTCCGGATAGGTCAAGACCGGAAGCAGGATATCCCGATAAGTCATCTTGGTACCCAAATTGCTTGCACAATCAGTATGGCGCAAGGGGTATGGCGGGATTTTGACCGAGATCAAAGAGGGTTACGACTGCGCCTCGCTGCTTCGAATGAGACGCTCCACATAGCCGTTTCCGCTATGGTCAAGTTGGTCGATTTCACCGTGCCAAGATATTTTTCCGTCCTGGAGGACGGCCACACGCGAGGCGATTTTTCTGACGCAGGCCAGGTTGTTTGTGATCGCCAGCGTGGTTGCCTGGAGCTCGCGAGAGGTTTTAACGACGAAATCGTCCACCACCGCGGCCATGATCGGATCGAGGCCGTCTGTCGGCCCATCGAGCAGAAGCGAGGTTGGGCTTGCGGCTATTGCGCGTGCGAGGGCGACGCGCTTTTGCATGCCGCCGGAAAGCTCTGCGGGCATGAGATCGGCGATGTCCGGGCCCAATCCTACTTTCGCGAGGGTTTCCAAAGCTGTCGCTCTTGCCTTCGCGCGTCCGACGCCGCGGCCCTCGATCAATCCGAAGGCGACGTTCCGCCAGACAGTCAAGCTGTCAAACAACGCTCCACGCTGAAAAAGCACGCCGAACTGACGCAGCATTTCCTCCCGCTTGTGCGCTGCAAGGCGTGTCATTTCGATGCCGTCGAAAAGGATTTCGCCACCGTCAATCGGCAACAGGCCGAGAATGCATTTGGCCAATACCGATTTTCCTCCCCCCGAAGGCCCGACGATTACTGTCGTCTCTCCCGCTTCGACGGACAAACTCAGTTCGTCCAGGACCAGGTGGGGACCAAACGATTTTCGCAGATTTCGAATTTCGAGCTTGGTGCGGCTTTGGGCGGACATGAATCGCTACGCTTTCCGACAGACAGATAGTTGGGCGAGCAGGCCCGCCAAGCAATATTGCCGATTTCCGGAACACAGCAATGGCTTGCCTGTCAAATCCGAGCATTTCTCCCGCCACTGCCCCAATCCCCGACTTGGCGAGCATGGGGGCGCGCCCAATATCGCCCGGCCGATTTGCGCGCCGAAGCAACTGGGACCCCGGCGAAGGAGTTTATGGTAAGTAGCTGACGGAATGCGATTTCCGTATGGCTCGGCAATCGAAACGAAGAAACCATGTCAGATTCCCGCGTGCTGAACGAGATCGATCGCCTCTGGCGGGCGGCAAACTATTTGTCGGTGGGGCAAATCTATCTAAGGGACAACCCGCTTCTCGAAGAACCTCTCCAATTTCATCACATCAAACCCCGCCTGCTGGGCCATTGGGGCACGACCCCCGGATTGAACTTTGTATACGCCCACCTTAACCGGCTGATCAGCGAAAAGGATCTGAACATGATCCTGATCACCGGCCCCGGTCACGGGGGGCCGGGCTTGGTGGCGAACACCTATCTCGAAGGCTCCTACACCGAGCGATTTCCCAACATAGAGCGCAACAGGAACGGGCTGCGCCGGTTATTCCGCCAGTTCTCCTGGCCTTACGGCGTTTCGAGCCATGCGGGGCCACAGACGCCGGGCTCGATTCATGAAGGGGGCGAACTCGGCTATTCGCTCGCCCACGCTTATGGCGCGGTGTTCGACAACCCGGGGCTGATTGCGGCCTGCATCATTGGAGACGGCGAAGCGGAAACCGGTGCGCTTGCCGCGAGTTGGCATTCCAACAAATTCCTCAATCCCGCGCGCGACGGTGCCGTCCTTCCGATTTTGCATCTCAACGGATTCAAGATCGCCAATCCAACGGTGCTGGCGCGCATAGATCCCGTCGAATTGGATGATTTGCTCCGTGGATATGGCTATGACCCGCACTATGTCGAGGGTCACGATCCGGCAGCGATGCACCGGCTGTTCGCCGCAACGCTGGATCGCGTGATTTCGGGCATCCAAGACATCCAAGGTGCCGCACGATCGGAGGCGAACTCGAGCGTCCGCCGTCCGCTCTGGCCCATGATCGTGCTGCGGTCGCCAAAAGGCTGGACCGGCCCGAAATTCGTGGATGGAAAGCCCGTGGAAGGCACCTGGCGTGCGCATCAAGTTCCTATCGAGCGAATTGATACCGCCGAACATCTGAAGCTGCTCGAAGACTGGATGCTCAGCTATCGGCCTCGTGAGCTTTTCGACGAAAGTGGCGCATTCCGGGAAGGCAGCGCCGATCTGATCCCCACAGGCCGACAGCGCCTCGGAATGAACCCCCACGCAAACGGCGGCGAGCTGCTTCAACCGCTCTCGATGCCGCATTTTCGCGACTATGCAGTGACCGTCGCCACACCGGGTACGGAAGAAGCCGAGTCCACCCGCGTGCTCGGCCAATTCCTTCGCGACGTGATGAAACTCAATCTTGCGAAGCAGAACTTCCGCCTTTTTGGGCCCGACGAGACGGCTTCCAACCGGCTGCAGGCGGTCTACGAAGTCTCGGGCAAGGAATGGATGGCGAACTACGAGGCCAACGACACCGATTTGAGCGTGGATGGCCGCGTGATGGAAGTTCTGAGCGAACATCTCTGCCAGGGCTGGCTGGAGGGCTATCTGCTAACCGGCCGCCATGGGCTTTTTTCCTGCTACGAAGCCTTCATTCACATCATCGATTCCATGTTCAACCAGCATGCCAAATGGCTGAAGACGAGCAAGGCGATTGCGTGGCGAAAGCCCATTGCGTCTCTCAATTATCTCCTCACATCCCATGTCTGGCGGCAGGATCACAACGGCTTCTCCCATCAGGATCCCGGCTTCATCGATCATGTCGCCAACAAAAAGTCCGACATCGTTCGCATCTATCTTCCGCCGGATGCCAATTGTCTGTTGTCCGTGGCGGACCACTGCCTGCGCAGCCGCAACTACGTCAACGTGATCGTCGCGGGCAAGCAGCCGGAATGGCAGTGGCTCGACATAGAATCCGCGGTTACGCATTGCACGGCTGGTCTCGGCGTCTGGGGCTGGGCCGGCAATGAAGATGGCGATCCCGACGTGATCATGGCCTGCGCCGGCGACGTGCCGACGCTTGAGACGTTGGCTGCGGTGACGCTGTTGCGGGAATATGAGCCGGATATGCGCGTTCGTGTGGTGAACATTGTCGATCTGATGACTCTGCAATCGGCCACCGACCATCCGCACGGGTTGGAAGATCGCGATTTCGACGCGCTGTTCACCGCCGACAAGCCCGTGATCTTTGCCTATCACGGCTACCCGACGCTCATTCACAGATTGACGTATAAGCGCAACAATCACCGCAATATCCATGTCCATGGCTTCAAGGAAGAGGGCACGACGACCACGCCGTTCGACATGGTCGTTCTGAACCAGTTGGACCGCTATTCCCTTGCGCTGGATGCCATCCGGCGAAGCGAACGGTTTCAGAAGAAGACCGAAGAAGCGACCCAGCGTTATTGGACGACGATGGAACGGCATAAACTCTACATCTGCGAGCACGGCGAAGATCTGCCGGAGGTTCTCAATTGGCGCTGGACGCCTCGAACCCCGGCGCCCTTTTGATCTTCGGGCCGGAGTTCCATTTCCAAGGTTGATGCAAATCAAGACAGCACGAACGGATTGCGCAAACATTGAGCCAACAAGGGAGTTTGGTTCGATGCACGATCCTGGCAATTGCGATTTGGGCCTTTATCATCTGACGAGCACCGGCTGGGTCAGGAAAGACAGCGAGCCGTTTCCTCCCAACCGCTATGAGACCTGGCTGTACGAGGAAGAGCGCCCGGCAAGCGATGCGAAAGATCGCATCCATTTGACTCGCGTCTGGCGTAAGCCCGGAGCGGCAACGGTCGAGCTCGAAAAACTGCACACCCGCTTCGGTGAAGCCATTTTGCCCGATGCCGATCGGCATCTTATATTGGATTGTTCGTGCTGAACGGATCGATTGCCGATTCAATGGACAATAAGCGCCGGAAAGTTGGCGGTTTCGAGCATATAGCGCGTGACGCCGCCGAATACGAGTTCCTTTGCCCGGCTGTGGCCATATCCTCCGAGCACCAGCAAATCCGCTCCCGCTTTGTTGGCGGCATCGACCAGCGCTTCTGCAACCGGAACTGCGCCGGGGGCTAGGTGACGGATTTCCGGTTCTATGCCGTGCCATTTCAGTTCTGCTGTCAATCGTTCGGCGTATTGGACATAAGCCGAGGCGTCGGAATGTTCCGAAGCGATCAGAACAACCACCCTCTTGGCCGCCTCCAGCAAAGGCATCGCGGCGGTCATCATGTGCGCCGCTTCCAACGTATCCTTCCAGCCGACCGCAACCGTCTCGAACGCCTTCGGAGCAGCCTTTGTATCGGACACGATCAGCACCGGTCGACCGGAGCGAACAAGAATGTCTCCCAGTTCTCGCGGCGTGAAACCGGACGTGTCGTCGGCGCGGCCGACAACGGTCAAGTCGTGAAACCTGGCCTGCATGCCGACTTCCGTTGCAAGGTTGCCTTCGACTTGTTGCCAGCTTGCGCTTGGTGTCGACATCGCCTTGGGAGCGTCGCAGACTTGAATCGCCCGCGCTTTGCAAAACCGATCAAAACACTCGCGCGCGCTTTCGCGCCGGCGTCGGATACCTCGCTCGACTTCGTTCCACACTTCTCGGGTGATAAAGCCATCACCCGTCGTGAGCCGCAACACGTCGTCAACAGGGTTGCGGCCTACATGCAAAACATGAATGTGCGAACGAAACTGTGCCGCAGCCGCATAGGCAAACCCCAGAACGCTTTCGTCCAGCTTGTCGCCCAGAAGCGGCACCAATATCGTCTTGATCATCGACGCCTCCCGGCGGATCGAGCCTATCCATACAGCAGCGCACAGAGTTGGAATTGATTGAAATCAACGTGCGCGCCGCCGACCTACGTAAACTTACCTAGGCGTTCGTTCGGATATTATCCTGGTCGATAAGGCGGCATCCTGTTGGAAATCGTCCGCGCGCCGGGGCCCAAAAGATGAATCGTCAGCAGGGTAAAAGCCAATTCGTTGCGGGGCTTTGTCTAGCTGGACTTCTTCTGGCAATCCCGCTGCCGGTGCAGGCGGAAGGCCCGGGCATTCGCGAGCTATTGACGGCACGCAGCGCCAATTCTTCCCGGACCGAACTTTACGAATTCTACGCGGCGCGCGGGTTCAAGGCGGCCTGGAACGGCGAAAATCGCAAAGTCGCCCTTGACGTATTGGCAAGCGCGGCCGGCGAAGGATTGATGCCGGAAAACTATTACTTGCCAGGCAAAGCCGACATTGCTGCGTCCGACATCGATTTGACGAGAAGCGTTCTGCGCTACGCCAAGGACGTTCGCATTGGGCGCCTGCCGCCTGCTTTCGTTTATGGAGACGCCGATTTTGGCAGTCAGCCCTTTGATGCCGGCACCGCGCTGCGAGCGGCTCTGGACAACGGCGAACTGCCAAAGTTTTTTTCCGACCTGCCGCCGGAGCAAAGCGAATACGCCTTTCTTCGAACAGCGCTGGCACAGTATCGCCGGATCGCTGCCGAGGGCGGTTGGCGTCCGTTCCCGCCGCTGAAAGGCGCTGTCGCGGATTTGCCGCCCGGCGAACAGGAGGCCCTTCTAAACCGGCTCTCCGCGGAAGATCCGACCATTGATCGCTCCACGAGCGATGAAGCCACGCTCAATGCGGCACTGCTGCGGTTCCAATCGCGGCACGGTTTGGAAGCCGACGGCAAGATCGGTCCACATACGCTCAAGGCTTTGAACATTACGGCTTCCGCGCGGGTGCTTCAGATCGAAGCCAATATGGAACGCTGGCGCTGGCTGCCTCATCGGCTCGAAGACCGTTACATCATGGTGAACACCGCGGACGCCTCCCTGCAAGCTGTCGATAACGGCAAAGTGGTTCTCACTTCACGTGTTGTGGTGGGCAAACCCCGGAGCCCGACTCCCATGTTTGCAGCCACCATCGTCGCGGTGACCGTCAATCCGCCATGGAACGTGCCTGCTTCTATTGCGAGGAAGGAGCTGCTTCCGAAGCTCAAGCGGAATCGCGCTTATCTGGCCGGTCAGCAGATGGTCCTCAGTAAAGCGCCGCCGGGCGATCCGCACGGTCTTACCGTCAACTGGGCAGCCATCTCTCGTTCGCACTTTCCCTATCAAATCCAACAGCTCCCCGGACGGACCAACGCGCTCGGACAGCTAAAGCTCGAAATGCCGAACCGGTTCGACGTCTATCTGCATGATACGCCCGCCAAAGGACTGTTCGCCCGAAATGACCGCTTTTTCAGCCACGGCTGCATGCGCGTGCAACAAGTGGGCGCGCTGGCAAAATACGCGCTCACCGGAAATCCGGAAGCCGACGTGGCCCGGTTGATTGCAAAGGATGATGCAACGGACCGGCTCCCCCTCGACAAGCCGCTGAGGGCGTACGTTGTGTATTGGACTGTCTTCCGGGATGCGGATGGAAACATCGCATTCCGCGATGACATCTATGGACGTGACGAGCGCCTGATTTCAGCACTTTTCACAAAGCGCATCGCCCAACGCTCCGTTCCTCAAATCGAATGCAGCGCTTGAAACCGTTGGCGAAGGTTCCTTCGGCGAAGCCGCGATCTTCCGCCATTCACGCCAGGCAGGACCGGCCACCCCTTGCGGCCACCGGCCCGGCCAGGCGAGGCGGCAGGCAAAACCGCCGCAAACATTTGTTTCGGCAGGGCTTTACCCCAGATTTACCCCCGCCGCGGATGATGGACCGCTTAGGGCCCTGCAACTGTCCATTCATAAAGAGACGCCATGACCGCCGGCGCCGCATTGTTTTTCATCGACGCGCTGCTCGTGGCGCTGGCGTGGCCGCCGGTCGTGTGGCTCGCGGTCGACGGCGCGCATACCCCGCATCGCTGGTGGCAGGCCGCGATCTTCGCCGGGTTCAATCTGCTGTTTCTCTTCGCGCTCGGTCTTTATCGCCGCGAAGCGATTGCCGACACGAGCAACGCGCTTTCCCGCATTCCGCTGGTCACCGGCATCGCGCTGGCCGCGAGCGGATTCGTCACCGTGGTGTTCGGCTGGGGTCTGTCGCCCGCCATGTTCATCGCGGCGGCGATTTCATTTGCCTTCTGCGCGATGCTTTCGCGCGTGGTGTTCCGCAGCCTGCGCCGCCACGCGATCTTCCGCCCGCGTCTGCTGGTCGTCGGCGCGGGCAAACGCGCCTGGGATCTCGCCTGGATTCTGCGTGAGCAGGGCCGTTATCTCTATTACGACGTCACTTTCGTCCATGACGAGATCTTCGGCCCCGCCGATCCCCGCCTGACAGACGATCCCGCCATCCGCGTCATCCATTCCGCCGGCGACATTCTGCAGATCGCGCGTCAGTTGCGCGCCGACCAGATCGTGGTCGCGCCAGACGAACGCCGCGGCATGGCGCTGGAAGCGCTCATCAACTGCCGCACCGCGGGCTATCCTGTTTCGCAATATATGAGCTTCCTCGAAAAGGAAGTCCGCCGCATCGACATGAAGCGCCTCGATCTCGCCTGGGTGCTTTATTCCGAAGGCTTCTATGTCGGCCCGTTGCATCGCGTCCTCAAGCGCACCCTCGACATCTTCGTGAGTCTGCTGATCCTCATCTTCTTCCTGCCGGTGTTGCTGATCGGGATGCTCGCCGTCTGGCTGGGCGACCGTCACAACGCCTTCTACAGCCAGGAGCGCGTCACGCGCGGCGGCCGCGTGTTCAAGATTTTGAAACTGCGCTCCATGCGCATCGATGCGGAGAAAGACGGCGCCGTCTGGGCCGCGCAGAAAGACAATCGCATCACCCCGGTCGGCGAATTCCTGCGCCGCAGCCGCATCGACGAACTGCCGCAACTGTTGAACGTGCTCAAAGGCGACATGTCGCTTGTCGGCCCGCGCCCCGAACGGCCGCAATTCGTCGCGGAACTCGCGCGGCAACTGCCGCTCTATCAGGAACGCCACGCCGTCAAGGCGGGCCTCACCGGCTGGGCGCAGATCAACTATCCCTACGGCGCCTCGCTCGACGACGCGCGCTCCAAGCTCAGCTACGATCTCTACTACGTGAAGAATTTCAGCATCTTCTTCGACGTGCTGATCATCATGCAGACCTTGCGCGTCGTCCTCTGGCCTGGTTCGGGCGTGCGCTAAAGTGATTTCAGCCACGGAATAAGCCGCGCGTTCACCTCTGCAGGCCGTTCCTGCTGCGTCCAGTGCCCGCAACCGTCCAGAACGTCGGCCACGCGCAAATCGGTCACTTCCTTGCGCATGATGGCGAGAGGATCGCCGCGCCCCGCCAGATTGAAGGCAGGGTCTTTCGTGCCCCCGACAAAGAAAGCGGGTTGCTCGATCTTCCGTCCCGTGAATTGCTTCAGATATTCAAAGTCGCGATCATGGTTGCGATAGCGGTTGAGCGGTCCGCGAAAACCGGACCCCTCGAATTCCGAAACATAATAATCGAGATCGGCCGCCGTCAGCCAAGCCGGAAACGGATCGGGATCGGGCAGGCCGGTCAGCAGCTTGTCGCCCACTTTCTTGTCGCGCGGCCACGCGTTCACGGCATCGCCGCTCGTCGCATAGAAGAAGCGTCGCAGGAAATCGCGCGCATCGCGCTCCAGCTCCGCTTCGGCAACGCCCTCCTCCTGAAAATAATGCTGATAGAAGAAATGTCCCTTCGAGGTGAACACCGCCTCGTAGATTTCCCGAAACGACCGCTGCAACACCCCCGTATAAGGCACCGATAACGCCGCCACCGCGCGCACGCGATCTGGCCGCGTCAGCGCGCTGTTCCAGACCATCGGCGCGCCCCAATCGTGCCCCAACAGAATCGCGTGGTTGTCCGGGCTCAACGCTTCGATCACGCCGCAGATATCGCCGATCATGTGTTCCATGTCGTAGTCGGAAACGGCGGGCGGTTTGCCCGATCCGCCATAGCCGCGCACGTCGATGGCGCACGCCGTGAAACCCGCCTCCGCCACCGGCCCGATCTGGTGCCGCCACGAAAACCACGACTCGGGAAAGCCGTGCACCATCACCACCAGCGGCCCGGAACCCTCCACGGCGCAACGAATGCGGATATCGGGCAGATCGACAAACCGGAAGTTGGGCATGGCGTCCTCACGTTATTTTCTTGCGCGCTTAAAATAACCGTACCCGCTTTCCCCGCCCGCCACTCATATTACTCAGGACAGGGGAGGGGCGTTGAAAAACCGGCGCGATTTCTGGGCGCAGACCTTTGCCGAATACCGTTTTGCGCTCAACCGATACTTTCGCAGGCGAGGGGCCGATGACGCCGAAGACCTCGCCCAGGAGGTCTATTTGCGTCTTCTGCGCGGCGACGCGGCCGATGCGCTCGCCATCGAAAGCCCCGAGGCCTATCTGTTCACGGTCGCCGCCAACCTGTTGCGCGAGCGCGGCGCCACGATGCGCAGGCGCGGCCTGAACGTCGATATCGACGCGGTGGATGAAGGCCTGCTCCCCACCGAAGCCTCGCCGGAAGACGAACTGGTGCGCACCGTGCGCGACCGCCGCCTCGCCGAAGCCGTGGACTCGTTGCCCGCCAAATACCGCCAGGTGATCGTGATGCACTATCACGAAAACCAGACCTATCAGCAGATGGCGGGCCATTTCGGCGTCACGCCGCACGCCATCAAGAAATATGTCAGCCAGGCGCTTCGCCTTTGCCGCCGCAAATTGCGGCATCTGGAGCGGCCATGAACGTCAGCGCCGGAGAAGAACAATTGCGCGATCTGATCGCCGAACAGGCGGCGGAATTTTATGTCGCGCACCGCTCGGGCGATCTCACCCGCGAACAGGAACAGGAATTCCTGCGCTGGCTGCGCACCTCGCCGCTGCACGTCGCGGAATATCTGAGCATCGCGGGCATCGCCAAGGATCTCGGCCGCATCGCGCCCTTGATCGACGCCGCGTCGCGCGGCACCGACGAAGACGAGAACATCGTCGCCATTAACCCCTCGGCGTTCTCGTCCGAACCGCCGTCATGGCGCGGTTCCGAACGCGATGTCCGCCGCAAACGCCTTATCTGGTCGGCGGTTGCCTCTCTCGTCGTCGTGGCCGTTGCCCTCGCGGGCGTCCTCACCTTCCGCGATGCCGACAAGAGCGTGCGCTACACCACCGCGCGCGGCGAACAGCGCACCTGGCAACTGGCCGACGACACCATCGTCCACCTGAATTCGGATTCATCCCTGCTGGTCGATTTCACCGCCCGCCGCCGCGATGTCAGCATCGAGCGCGGGCAGGTCTATTTCGAAGTCGCGAAGGATGCCAACCGCCCGTTCATGGTGCGCGCGGGCAACTACACCTTCCGCGATATCGGCACGTCGTTCGACGTGTTCCGTAAGGAAACCGGCACCGTCATCTCGGTGGTCGAAGGCAAGGTCGCCATCTGGAAGGACGAAAAGAACGGCCTCCTGCCGGGATTGAGGACACAGAAACATCTCGAAGACCTGACGGCGGGCGATCAGGCCACCATCACGCAAACCAGAATCGTCGAACGCGAAGACGCCAAGATGGTGCAAAAGAAAGCCATCGCCTGGCTACGGCAGGAGATCGTGTTCGACGGCGAAACCATCGCCGCCGCGGCGAACGAGTTCAACCGCTACAACCGCATGCAGATCGCCGTCGACGACACGCGCGTCGCCCAAATGCCGATCAGCGGCGTCTTCCACATGTACGGCGTCAAATCCTTCGCCCGATTCCTGGATGCGCTTCCCGGCGTCCAAACCCAAACGCAAGGCGACGTGCTCCACGTCACGGGC
>CAZTCU010000007.1:0-26026 GCA_964612235.1 uncultured Rhizobium sp. | reverse complement strand
CGCATAGATCGAGTTGGGTCACGGAGACAGTGATCGGCCGAGGCATCGCTCGCCGCCGCCCGCGAGATCGCAGCCCAGTGCCGATTGCTGCGAAGTCAGGGAAGCGACCAATCAGAATACACGAATGATCTCAGGTTCGCTTCCCGTGTGACGCCAGACAAGGCAAATCCGGAAATCTTCCGCCACGCGATCCAGCAACACATGCGTGCCATCGGCGAGACCAACCGCTCTGCTGTCGTTCCCTGCTGCTATCGCTTCCCTAAGCAGAGCTTCTCCGGGAAAATCTCCGAACGCTTTGTAATACGCCTCCGAAAACGTCCAGCCGCGATAGAAGGTCTGCATATCCATCTGGAGCGATGCTGACGGCAGAAGCATTCGGGCGATGGCATCGAAAGGCCGATTCGGCGCCATCCACTCCACGTCGATGCCCAGTATGAGGCCGGGCATCGAGCCGGCTGCCGCTGCAATGATCGCTCGACTATGGCTGCGGGAACGCGCCATCGCCGCGGGACATGCCTCTTCCAGCCGCGCGGCTAGGCGGGAAGCCGCCGCGGATTGCTGCATTCTCGGCACCCGCGCGCGAATATCGTTCACGGGCAAAATGTCTGTGGCGTAAACTATCCGAGCTTTGGGCATCCGACCCCCGGGCCCTGTTGGTAAAAATTGGCAGAAATCCAGGCTTTCAAATCGCTGCCATTTTATTATAGGAGAGCTTGGCCGCACTGTCGCAGTGCTAAGGAAGCAAAGGATAGCCTTTGCCTGGATGAAGGAATACTTGCTAAACTTCAGCAAAGCTGGGAGGGGCAGCCTTGCGGGGGTTTTGCGAACTAAACGTATGTTCTTGGGCCGCGATTCTGGTTTCGGGTGTTGATGGCAATCAGGATTCCTTCGGTCGCGCTCTGAACGAGGATGCGCTCCCTCCTGCCGTGCGCCGCCGCATGGGCCGACTGGAAAAGCTCGCGGCGCGGTGCACGCTCGGCGTGCTGGATGAAACGCCGACCGGCGAACTGATCTTTTGCTCGCGCTACGGCAATCTGGAAACCCTTTCTTCGCTGTTGGGTGGCATCGCCGAAGAGCAGTTGATGTCGCCGATGCAGTTCGCCGGGTCGGTGCACAACGCCGCTCCGGGGCTTGTCGGCCAGATCCGCAAGGAACGGCTAAGCCACACCGCAATTGCCGCCGGACCGGATACGCTGCGCGCAGGCTTGCTGGAAGGCGCCATCCGCCTTATGAGCGGCCAAGAGAGCGACGTGACGCTGATGTTCGCCGATATGGCGCTGCCGGGCTTCTACCTCGAATTTGGGGACGAAGATGTGCCCGGTGTCGCGATGGCGCTTCGCCTGCAGCTGGCCGAAACGGATGACGACGCCGAAGCCAACTTAATCGGACCAGGCCGGCGTGGTGCGTTGGAGTTGATGGAAGCCTTGCGCAAAGGGCCGGTGCGACTGACAGCGGGGGAGAAGGCGGCATGCTTGGCGGCGGCATGATCGCCCGTTTGGAGCGCCTTTGGCGGCAGGTCGGGGCTGGCATCGCGTTCTCGCTGTTCGGCATCGGCGGCCTTCTGCTCACCGTATTCGTGTTCCCCTGCATCAACCTGCTGTTTCGAAACCGCGAAACGCGCGCCGCGGCCGCACAACGCACGGTCCATCTGACGTGGAAACTCTTCGTCTGGATCATCGTGACGTTGCGCATCATCGACTTCGACGCGGAAGGCCACGACCTTCTGCGCAGCGAACAGGGCACACTTATCGTCGCCAATCATCCCTCGCTGCTCGACGTGGTGCTCATCATGTCGCTGATGGATCGCACGCAATGCGTGGTGAAACCGGGTGTGTGGCGCAATCCGTTCATGCGCGGCGTCATCAAAGCGGCAAACTACATTCCCAATCTGGGCGATCCTGAGCGCACGTTGAGCGATTGCATCGCCGCACTTCAGGCTGGCAACAACCTTGTGATCTTCCCGGAAGGATCGCGCACCGTTCCGGGCTGCCAGCGCCGCCTCGAACGCGGCTTTGCCAATATCGCCATCCGTTCGGGCGCACCGATCCGACTGGTCACAGTGAGCTGCGTGCCGCTTCTGCTGCCCAAGGGCGAGAAATGGTACCAAAGCCCCAAACGCCGCCCACGCTATAAGGTGCGAGTGTGCGAGCGTATCGATCCGGTCGTCTATGCGCGTTCCCTCCCTCCTTCGCGCGCCGCCCGCAATCTGACCGCACAGGTCGCCCGACGTTTCGAGGAGTTGATACCAAATGAGTGTGCTTGAAGCCGAACTCAAGGAACTCATCGTGGCGAGCCTGTTCCTCGAAAACATTTCGCCCGTTGATATCGACTCAAACGAACCGCTGTTCGGCGACGAAGGGCTAGCGCTCGACTCCATCGATGCGCTGGAGATCGGTGTGGAAATCCAGAAGAAATACGGCGTCAAGATCGACCCGGAAGACGAAGACCTCGCCCGGCATTTTCGCAACGTGAAATCACTTGCCGAATTCGTCGCGAGCATGCGTTAAAAGGGGAGGGGGCGATGGAACGAGACGAGATTTTTGCAAAGATCAGGGACGACCTGGTCAATTTGTTCGATACGCCGCGCGACGCAATCACGCCCGACGCCGATCTTCAGGACGACCTCGATCTGGATAGCATCGATGCGGTCGATCTTATCGTGAAATTGCAGGAGCTGACCGGCCAGAAGATCAAGCCGGAAGAGTTCAAGACCGTCCGCACCATCAACGACGTCGTCAACCGGATCTACGATCTCACTCATGCCGACGCGACCTGATCTGCCGTCGGCGCTTTTGGCGGGATTGTCGATCCTGTTTCCGGTGATCGCCATCGTGGCGATCCACACGGTAGGAGCGGGGGCCGCAGTTGTTGGGATGGTGGTGTTGCTGGTCGCCCGGCTGGCGCTGCCGGTGTTGCGGGGCGTGCCACTGTCGCTCTCGCTCGCTTTGTTTCCCGTATTGATCGCTGTGCTGGCGGTGGCCGGTTTCGACAGGGCGCTTTCTATCCGGCTTTATCCGGCGTTCATGAATGCGGCGATGCTGGCGGCGTTTGCGGTTACGCTGTGGAAACCTCCCAGCATGATCGAGCGCTTCGCGCGCATCACGGAACCCAACCTGCCGCCGAGCGGCGTTCGCTACACGCGTAACGTGACATGGATATGGGTGGCGTTCTTCCTGCTCAACGGGACGATTGCACTGTGGTCCGCAATACAGCCCGGGTGGGCAGCATGGACCTATTACAACGGTTTCATCGCTTATGCGGCTGCGGGCGCCCTGTTGGTGGGCGAATATCTTGTTCGCCACAGCATCATCCGCTGGCACGGCGATCAATGAAAGGGTTGCTGCAAACCGTTGAGGGCTTGCCCAATGACACCGTGCTGTTCGCGTCCGCGCGCGGGCCGGTCACCGCCGGACGCATTCGTGCAACAGCGACTGGCCTTGCATCACGGCCTGCAAACGATGGTCCGCTCTTCCTCCACACGGCATCCGCCTCTCGCTTTGTCGCCGGTCTGCTGGCGGCTTCGCGCGCGGGGTGGGCCGTTTGCTTTCCGGCACATTCGCAACCGGACTATCTGCGCGAGATCAGTGCGGATTCCGATGCCATACTGACCGATGCGACCATAAAGCTTTCGGAGGAAAGCGAAGCACCGCGCAAGATCGAATATCGCGACCTCGATCTTGTCTTCTATACATCAGGTGTTACCGGCGCCCCCAAACTGGTACGAAAAAAACTTTCGCAACTCGACAGCGAAGCCCATGTGCTGGACCGCTTATGGGGCGCGAAGGCGGGACACACCTTCGCAACCGTTTCGCACCAACATATCTACGGTATGCTGTTCCGCATCTTCTGGCCCGTGCTTGGCGGGCGAATTTCGGAAGACCTGCCTGTTGAGTATTGGGAAAGCCTCAGCGGCAAACTCGGCTCCGGTACGACGCTGATTTCCAGTCCTGCCCATCTCACCCGACTTGCTGTCGACAACGTCAACGTCTTTTCAGGCTCCTACCCGGGATTGGTCTTCTCGTCCGGTGCGCCGTTGCCATTTGCCGCAGCGCAGGCTGCTCGTGAAGCTATGGGCTCTTTACCGATCGAAGTTCTGGGATGCACCGAAACCGGCGGTATCGGCTGGCGGCAACAGGAACGTGCCGATGCATTGTGGACGCCGCTTCCGGAAGTACAGATTGAAGCTGGCGATGGAGCGATGCGCGTGACCTCGCCATTTGCCGGAGATGCCGTACCAACGGGCGATCTGGTGGAATCGGTCGGTGACAAATTCCGTCTCAAAGGACGCGCCGACAGGATCGTAAAGGTTGAGGGTAAACGTGTTTCATTGCAGCGAGTCGAAGAGGCATTGCTCGCGCAGCCAATGATCTCGGCGGCCACGGCCATCGATTTGCCGTCGCGCAAGGGCGCGTTGGGGGCCATCGTGGAGTTGAATGCAGCGGGGCAGGCGGTGCTTGCTGAAGAAGGCGCGTTCCGTCTTTCGCGAAGCCTGCGCAGCGGGCTCGCTTCGCGACTGGAGCCCGGCGAACGGCCCAAGCACTGGCGTTTCGAACCTATTCCGGTGAACCGGCAGGGCAAGCGGGTGCAGGAGATGGTGCGCGCGCGCTTTGAAGCGCCACCGGGAATGGTCGTGAACCGCGATGAGCAGACGGCGGAGATTGCGATGTCACTCGAGCCGGAATGGATCTGGTTCGATGGGCATTTTCCCGAACGGCCCGTCTTGCCAGGCATCGCGCAGGTGCATCTGGCCTCGCAGTGGGCGGAGCATCTTTGGTCATGGCGACCCAACGGCGCCAATTTGGCGCAACTTAAATTTCGCCAGATTTTGCGGCCAGGAGACGAAGTGCGGCTGGCGCTCTCGCGTGACGCGGCGCAAGAGCGGCTGACCTTTGCGTATCGCCTGGGAGACATCGTGGCCTCCCAAGGCATCATCGGAGGTGCGGCGTGAGCAAGCTCAGCTTCTGTGCCATTCTTCCTACCCACAATCATGTGACGGCGCTGGATGGGATTCTGACGCGGCTCGAAAAATCCGGTTTGCCTGCAATCGTGGTCGACGACGGCAGCAGGCCGGAGAACGGTGAGCGCATCGCCGCAATCTGCGCGCGCCACCTCGATGCCGAGTGCCAACGGCATGCTTTCAATGGCGGCAAGGGATTTGCCGTGATGTGCGGGCTCGCAAGGGCGCGCGAGATGGGCTTCACGCACGCAATCCAGATCGACGCGGACGGGCAGCATGATCTCGAAAGCCTCGATGCGCTGATAGAAGCCGCCCGGAACGCGCCGCAGGCAATTGTCACTGGCGTTCCGCAATATGACCAGACAATCCCGCTTTCGCGGCGTATCTGGCGGCCGTTCACGAATTTTTGGGTGCATGTGAACACGTTGTCCTTCGCAATACGCGATGCGATGTGCGGCTTTCGCATCTATCCGGTCGCCGCAACGCTCGATCTTGTGCGCCGCTCGGTGCGTGGCCGACGAATGGATTTCGATATCGAAGTGCTTGTCAAAGCCTATTGGAAACGGATGGAAATCGTTTCGGTGCCGGTGAAAGTGGTTTATCCGAACGGCAATTTCTCGAACTTCGATCTTCTGCGCGATAATGTGCTGTTATCGTTGATGCACGCTCGACTGTTCTTTGGTATGTTGCTGCGCTCACCTCTATTGCTGTTCCGCCACCCGGTATCCCGAAACGCCGCTACCCGCTGGCCCGCCATGCGCGAACGCGGAGCCTACTGGGGATTGCGCATTCTTGCCGGCATTTACCGGTTGTTGGGGCGCACGGTCTGCATGACCGTCATGATGCCTGTCGTCTTCTACTTCTTCGTCACGGGAAGCGAACAGCGGCAGGCGTCGCAGGATTATCTGGCGCGGCTGTGGCGGCGCGGTCTGCTGAAGCGCAAGCCCAGCCTGCTGACATCGTTCAGGCATTTCATGGTTTTCGCGGCCTCTGCGCTCGACAAGCTCGCGGCGTGGGTAGGCGACATCCCAATCAGCAAACTGCATGGCGTAAGATCGGGCCTTTTGGCGGAAGTGGAAGCCAGCGGTCATGGAGTCTTCGTCATCACCGCGCATATCGGCAATCCGGAAGTCATCCGCGCCGTGTCCGTTTTGAGCAAAGGCGTTGCGGTAAACGTACTGATGCACGCAGAGCATGCGCAACTGTTCAATCGGCTCATCAAGGAATTTTCACCGCAATCACCCGTGCGCGCCTTTCCAGTGACGCGTGTGGGCGTCGACACAGCTATCCTACTGTCCCAGGCCATTGCGCGGGGTGAATGGGTGGTGATGGTGGGCGATCGCGTTCCGGTGGGCGAGCACGGACGTGTGGTGGAGGTGCCTTTCCTCGGAGAGATGGCTCCGTTTCCGCAGGGCCCTTATATCCTCGCCGCGCTGCTGAAAGCGCCCACCTATCTGATGTTCTGTACGCGGCAAGGCTCCGGCTTCGACGTGCACTTCTCCAAATTTGCCGATCTGGTGGAATTGCCGCGCGTCGACCGTTTGGGCGCGATCCGGCGGTATGCGGCCGCCTACGCCAAGGCGCTTGAGGAACGAGTGGCCGAAACGCCGCTGCAATGGTTCAATTTTTATTCCTTCTGGCGCACAGGCCGCGATCTTGATCCGGATCCCTCCGCTGTTCAAAGGGTCATCAAATGACAGACAGTGTCTGGTTCGGAGAAACGCATCTTACGCTCGAGGACATTTGGGATGTCGCACGCCGTGAACGCGCACCACGGTTGTCGGAAAGCGCGGAATTTCGCGAGCGGATCGAGCGTTCAGCGGAGTTTGTAAACCGGACAATCCGTAATGGCGGCGTCATCTACGGCGTCACCACCGGCTACGGCGACTCCTGCGAGACCGAAATTCCGCCCGTGCTCATCGAAGAACTGCCGATCCATCTTACGCGCTATCACCGTTGCGGTATGGGGCGTCTCTTGAGCAGCCAGGAAACGCGCGCGGTAATGGCTGTGAGGTTGTCGAGCCTTGTGCAAGGCTGGTCGGGCGTCTCGCCAGCTTTGGTGCAGTTGCTGGCCGATATGTTGCGTTTCGATATTCTGCCGTTGATCCCGGCGGAAGGATCCGTTGGCGCGAGCGGTGATCTCACGCCGCTTAGCTATGTCGCAGCAAGCCTCGCGGGCGAGGGCAGGGTGCGTTACCGCAACGAGGAGGTGGAAGCGGGCGAGGCGCTCAACTCCGCCGGACTGAAATCCATAGTATTGCGCCCGAAAGAGGCGCTTGCCGTGATGAATGGCACCGCAGCGATGACGGGTCTCGCCGTATTCGCAATCAAGCGGGCGGAAGGGCTTTCCCGCCTGGCGTGCCGGTTGAGCGCAATGGCGACACTGGCGATGCTGGGAAATCCGGAACATTTCGATGCAAGGTTGGCTGCAGCGAAGCCGCATCCCGGCCAGATGCGCGCCACCGCGCGAATCCGCGAGGACCTTGCGGGTTACGCGGCGACCAACGCACGGGGTCGGTTGCAGGATCGCTATTCGCTGCGTTGCGCCCCGCATGTGATTGGCGTTCTCGAAGACATGCTACCCGCGTTTCGCACGCTGGTCGAAACCGAGATCAACAGCGCCAACGACAACCCGCTGTTCGATCCAGAGGACGGACGCACCCTCCATGGCGGTCACTTCTACGGCGGACACATCGCGTTTGCCATGGACGGCTTGAAAACACTTGTCGCGAACGTCGCCGATCTTCTGGACCGGCAATTGGCGCTGATGGTGGACACACGTTACAGCAACGGACTACCGCAAAATCTTTCCGGTTCTACGGGCACCCGCTCGTCGCTCAATCACGGCTTGAAAGCGGTGCAGATTGCCGCTTCGGCATGGACAGCGGAGGCACTGAAACTCACCATGCCCGCCAGCGTGTTCTCGCGCTCCACAGAGTGCCACAACCAGGACAAGGTTTCGATGGGTACCATCGCAGCACGCGATGCACTGCGCGTGCTCGAACTCGGCGAACAGGTGGCGGCGGCCAATCTGATTGCGGTCGTTCAGGCACTCAGGTTGCGCAAGCGCAAAAGCCAGCTTAACGATGCCGCCATCGGCCCGCGCATCTCAGGCTTTCTTGCGATCCTGGACGATACCATACCGTTCATCGATGACGACATTCCGCTCGATGAGACGCTTCATCGACTGATGGCATTCATCCATTCGAACTCCTTTGTCTCGGAGGGCGAATGAAAGCCATCGTCAGCGAAACCACAAAAGCCTGCCCACAGTTCTACGATCTCGATCCGATGAACATCGTGTGGCATGGAAACTATCCGCGCTTTTTCGAGCTGGCGCGCACCGCATTGCTGAAGAAAATCGGTTACGGCTATAACGACATGATCGTGAGCGGCTACGCTTGGCCGGTGATCGATATGCACATCCGCTATTACCGTCCACTGCGGCTGGGCCGCTGGATCGACATCAGCGCCTCGATCACCGAATGGGAAAACCGTTTGAAGATCGAATATCTCGCGCGCGATGTGGAGAGCGGACAGAAAACCACCAAGGGCCACACGATACAGGTTGCTGTGGACATCAAGACAGAAGCCATGCTGTGGCAGACGCCGCCGATCCTGAAGGAAAAACTCACACCTTATCTTTGAATGTCAAACGGCCGTTGCGATGCGCGGAAAAAGAGGGGAAAGACATGACGGTGAACACAGATGTGGTAATTATCGGCGCAGGGCCTTCGGGCAGCGTTGCAGCGTCCTATCTCGCGTCGCGCGGCTATCAGGTCGAAATGATCGAACGCGTTCATTTCCCGCGATTTTCAATCGGCGAAAGCCTGTTGCCGCAATCCATGGGGCTCCTTGAGGAAGCGGGGTTGCTCGATCACGTGGTAAGCGGGCATTTCCAATGCAAGGACGGCGCGGTGTTTCGCCGGGGCGATGAAGAGCAATCGCTCGATTTTCACGATAAGTCCGCGATAGGCTGGGCCACGACGTTCCAAGTACGGCGCGAGCTGTTCGACGAGATATTGGCACGGGGCGCCGCCGAAAAGGGCGCGAACGTCTCATTCGGCGAAGAGGTGACTCATTTTGAGCCCGGCGAAAACGGGGTCAGTGTGCGCGTGAAGGGAGAGGATGGCAGCGAACGCGAGATTGCGGCGCGTTTCGCGCTCGATGCCAGCGGGTTTGGGCGCGTGCTTGCGCGTCTTCTATCGCTGGATCAACCGTCGAATTTTCCGCAGCGCAGGGCGGTGTTCAGTCATGTGAAGGACCATATCGAAGATCCCACCTTCGACCGGAACAAGATTCTCATTTCGATTCATCCTCACAACCCTTCCATCTGGTATTGGCTCATTCCGTTTTCGGAAGGCATCAGTTCTATCGGCGTCGTCGGCCCCGAAGCCGACCTCACTGCGGCGGGCACGGACAATCAGACTCAACTTTCGAACCTGATCGGCGAGGCAAGCCGGATGCGCGAATTGCTCGCGAAGGCCGAGCAGATCAGGCCAGCCGGAATGATCGCAGGTTTTGCACGCAAGGTGGATAACCTTACCGGTCCCGGCTTTGCGTTGTTGGGCAACGCGGCGGAGTTCCTCGATCCGGTGTTTTCATCTGGTGTGACCATCGCGCTCAAATCCGCGATTCTCGCCGGACGTGCACTCGACCGGCAGCTTCAGGGCGAAACGGTGGACTGGAATGCGGATTTCGAGGCGCCGCTGAAGATCGGTATCGATGCCTTCAGGGCCTATGTGAACGGCTGGTACGACGGCTCGCTGCAGGAAATCATCTTCGCGCAGCCCCGGCGTTCTACAGAGGTCAAGCGCATGATCATTTCGGTTCTGGCCGGTTACGCCTGGGATACTTCCAATCCCTTCGTACGCGATCCCAAACGTTATCTTGCATCGGTTCGGCAATTGGGTGTGTCGTAAGCGAATATGAAGCGCGCGGTCTACATTCACGAATATTCGGTAGCTTGCGCGTTGGGCGCAGATACAGATGTCGTGCGGCGTAACCTCCTGTCGCCCGCGCCGCGCAAGCTGAGCGGACAATCGCGCGTTCCCGGCGGGTGGACAGTGCCCACAGGATCAATGCCTTTCGCCCTAGAAAGCGATGCGGATTCACGGTGCAACAGAATCGCCGATCATCTTCTCACGTCGCTAAAACCCGCGCTCGTGCGCCACATGGAGAGAGTCGCTTCGGCAAAAGTTGCCGTTGTCATCGGCACGTCCACCAGCGGGGTGGGTGAGGCGGGCGTGGCTTTTCGCGCGCGCAAAACGGAAGGCCAATGGCCGCAAAGCTATCGCTTCGCGTCACAGGAACTGGGCGATACGGCGGCGCACATTGCCGCCCGTATCGGCACTGAAGGACCGATTTTTGGCATTTCAACGGCGTGTACGTCGGGCGCGAAGGCGCTGGCTAGCGCGGCACGTTTGATCGAAACAGGTTTTTCCGAAATGGCACTTGCGGGCGGCGTTGACGCGCTCTGTGATTTGACGCTTGCCGGTTTCGCTTCGCTGGAATCTCTTTCGGACGAAGTGTGCAATCCGTTCAGCGCCAACCGGCGGGGGATCAATCTCGGCGAAGGCGGCGCGCTGTTTGTGCTCAGTGCAGAGCCTTCGGCATTTCGCCTCGCCGGGTGGGGGGAGAGTGCGGATGCCTATCACATGAGCGCGCCGGACCCGGAAGGAAAAGGCGCCGAGGCCGCGATGCGGCGGGCACTCGAACGCGCCGATTGTCCGGCGGATGCGATTGGCTATCTGAATCTCCATGGCACCGCCACGAAACTAAACGATGCGATGGAAGCGCGCGCGGTGTCGCGTGTGTTTAGCGATATCGTGGCCTGCAGCTCAACCAAGCCGATGACGGGCCATATGCTGGGCGCCGCCGGTGCTGCTGAAGCCGCCTTCACCCTGATGGCGCTCGAAGCCGGGCGACTGCCCGCGCATCTGTGGGACGGCGAACGCGACGCAGAAATGGCCACCATCCAGCTGGTGGGTGGCGAAGGGCAGACGAGCGATCTGCGTCGCGCCATGAGCTGCTCTTATGCTTTCGGCGGCAACAATATCGCCCTGGTGCTGGAGAAAGCATCGTGAACGACTTCGAGCTAGCATTGAACGATCTTGTCCCGCACCGCGCCCCCATGCGGTTTCTGGACCGCATGATTTCGGTCGGCGAAACCGAAGCCGTTGCCGAGACCGTCGTGCGCGCCGACAATCCGCTCTTCGTGGCGGGCAGAGGGCTGCCCGCCTATGCGGGACTCGAAATGATGGCGCAGGCGATTGCCGCTATCGATGGCATGAAGCGCAAAGCAAATGGATTGCCGCCCAAGATCGGCTTTCTTCTGGGATGCCGCCGCTATTCGGTTTCCTGCGAGGTTTTTGAAGAAGGTTTGCGCCTGCGCATAACGGCAAACATGGTGTTCACCAATGGCGAAATGTTTAACTTCGATTGCCGCATCGACGATGGCGAGGGCCGCCAGTTCGCGAGCGCCAGCATGAATGTCTACGCACCGGCCGATCCGACGGCGTTTCTGAAAGCGGGGGCCGCATGAGCGCGAAATCGGCCAGCCGCCCAGTGCTTGTGACCGGTGCAAGCAAAGGCATCGGCAAGGCGATTGCGCTCCGGCTGGGTGCCGCCGGTTATCCAGTCACGGTGCATTATGGCCGCGACGCGGCGGCAGCCGAGGCTGTGGCTGCCGAAATCACCGGCACGGGCGGGACAGCGCAGGTCCTGGGCTTCGACATTTCCGATCGCATGGCCTGTCGCGAGGCGCTGGAAAAGTGCGAGGCGTTCTGGGGCGTGGTGCTCAATGCGGGGCTTGCCCGCGACAATGCCTTCCCGTCCATCGAAGGCAAGGATTGGGACCTCGTTTTGCGCACCAATCTCGACGGGTTCTATAATGTGCTGCACCCGCTGGTAATGCCGATGATCAGGCGGCGGGATGGGGGGCGGATCGTGACGTTGTCTTCGGTATCGGGACTGATCGGAAACCGTGGACAGGTGAATTACAGTGCTTCCAAGGCGGGTATCATTGGCGCGACCAAGGCGCTGGCGATCGAACTGGCCAAACGCAACATCACCGTGAACTGCATCGCTCCGGGAATTATCGAAACCGCAATGACAGAGGCCTTGCCGGAACCAGAGGTAAACGCGCTTATCCCCATGCGCCGTTTTGGGAAGCCGGAAGAGGTTGCCGCCGTTGCGGAGTTCCTGTTGTCGGAAGGCGCGTCCTATATCACTCGGCAAGTCATCTCGGTGAACGGAGGACTTGCCTGATGCGCCGCGTCGTCGTCACCGGGGTGGGCGGGCTGACATCGCTCGGCAGCGATTGGCCGGATATCCGCAGCAAAATGGAGGCGGGCCAAACCGGCACGCGCCATATGCACGAATGGGAACGGCTGACCGATCTGAACACCAAGATCGGCGGCGCGATCGACTGGTTCGATCACGCCACCGCCTATAATCGCAAGACCACGCGTTCAATGGGGCGTGTCGCCGTGATGGCGCTGAAGGCTGCGGAAACCGCGTTGGAAGAAGCGGGACTCAAAGGTAGCTCCGTTTTGCAATCAGGCCGCGCCGGCGTGGCCTGCGGATCGTCGTTCGGCGCAACTGAGCCGGTGCAGGATTTCGCAACCTTCATGGCCACGGGCAAGGCCGGTGGCCTCAACGCCACGAGCTATATCCGCATGATGAGCCACACTGCGCCCGTCAATATCGGGATTCACCTTGGTCTGACGGGGCGGATCATCACGACCTCATCGGCCTGCACCTCCGGTTCGCAGGGCATCGGTTATGCATATGAGGCCGTTCGCGAAGACCATGCCGATGTGATGCTGGCAGGCGGTGCGGAACAACTTTGCCCGACGATGGCCGTCGTGTTCGATACGCTATTCGCCACCAGCACGCGCAACGATGCACCCGCAACCGCATCGCGCCCCTATGACAAATCCCGCGACGGGCTTGTGGTGGGCGAGGGCGCGGCGATCCTCGTGCTGGAGGAATTCGAGCATGCGCGTGCACGCGGCGCAACGCCGCTTGCTGAGATCGTGGGATTCGCCACCAACAGCGACGGCGCGCACATCACCCAGCCAAAATCGGAGACACAAGCCATCGTGATGCGCGCCGCGTTGCGGCAGGCCGATCTCTCGGCTGCCGATATCGGTTTCATCAGTGGCCACGGTACGGCGACCGACACAGGCGACGTCGCCGAATCGCTTGCCACCGCGCAAGTCTATGGCGAGCAGGTGCCGATCCATTCTTTGAAAGGCCACTTGGGGCACACGCTGGGCGCCTGTGGCGCAATCGAGGCATGGCTCGCGATCCGGATGATGCGGGACGGCTGGTTCGCGCCGACCGCGAACCTCACAGAAGTCGATCCGCGTTGTGCAGCGCTGGATTATGTGATGGGTGCGCCGCGAACGCTCGATATCGAATATCTGGTGTCGAATAATTTCGCCTTCGGTGGGGTGAACACCTCCCTGGTGTTCCGCCGGATTTGATCAACCTGCGATTTCCACAGATTGGATATCGATCTCATACCCGAAGGCCAAGTTGCGCAGCTTTGCGGAGCGGTTCCACCCCTCGCCGGGGCCATAGTCGATTGCGATCACATCCCGGCCGTTGGCGGAAATTCTCCGAGCGCTGGCGCTTTCCGTCACCACCGCTCCGGTCACTGCAAGCGAATTCGCAAGTGCGCTATTCGGCCAATAAACCAGGGCAATGTCGGCAAGAATGTCCGCAGGCCGGATGAATTTCGGCAACCACGGCGCCGGCGTTGCCGTCACCGTATTGGCTTTCCATGCTACAGTTAGGCCGCGGCGGCCAAAGCCGTCCAGCGCCGCAAGATCGAGTTCTGCCGGCGTTAGCTGGATCTGAACGTCGAACGAAAACGACTGGCCGCGAACATGGGCGATGATGGATTGGGTCACGTTCGCGGTCTGATCGAGCACGGCAGGCGATGGGACCGAAAAAATGACTTTGGGCGCAATCATGGCCTGCGTATCGCTTAGCGAAGCGGGCGGCACGGGCGTTGTTGCGCACCCCGCCAGCATCAATACTGCCAACGAAACGACACCGCGTGGCCTCATGCGCGTACCGCGCCGCTTCCCGCCGCCGGCGCGAAAAGGAAGGCAAGGAATATCCCGATCAACATCGTGACTCCAAAAGCGTGAACGGCGAAGACGCTGCTAAGCGCCAGCATGCCAAAAGACAAGATCGTGCACAGAGCCGCAAGAGCTATACCCAGCGTCGTCACCGGCTTTCGCGCGCCCGATGTCTCGCTGCAGAACACCGAATAGTCCACACCGACCGACAGCACAAGGATCAAAGCCATCGCGTTGAAGAACGTGAAGGCGACACCCGCGAGCGCCGCAATGGGCGGGGTGAGAGCGATGGCGGCAAGTGGCGGCAGCAAAACACGCAAGCCCCGCCGCCAGCCATAGCGCCAGCAGAACAGCGGACACATCAACAAAGCCGAAAGCACGGGAACGGCGATCGCATAACGGCGATATTCGCCGAACAATCTGGACCAGTCATCGGCAAGGTCAACCAGCCTTGTACCGGGCACTTTTTCGGCAAGCGCTTCTATGGCAGCCGCATTCTTCACGTTCTGGAGCATCACCACATGTGCAGCCTGGCCTTGCGATGACATGTCGAGCAGCGACAACAGGCTTAGCGGACCGACGCGCGGCAGATCAGCGGGCTTGAGAAACGTCTTCGGGGGTGTGTAATTCAAGGCTTGCGTGTAACCGATCTGCTGAAGATAAGCAGCAAGGTGCGGCGTGACGAGTTTGTTCTGTATCAGCGTGCGGTTTTCTTTTTGCCGCGATATGGAAGGCACGAATTGCGACATCGCGGTGAACCCGTCCAACGCGCCATCCTGTTTTGCCCGAACGAGCAACGGCATAAGTTTTTCTTCGGATTGAAGAAGTCCCTGCTCGTTTGTGGCGCGCACCAGAATAAATTGCGTTCCGGCGGAAGAACCAGTCAGACGCTCGATCTCGCGTTCCTGCGATCTCAATGGTGTAGAAAGTGACTGCATGTGGCGCACATCGTCATCGACCTTGAGCAGGAACGTGCCTCCCACGGCACAAACAAGGCAACCAGCGACGATGGAATACCGTGCGACCCTCAACGCAGGCGCTTCCCATAATTTCCAGTGAAACGCTGCGAACCGCAGAATGCGCACATCGCGTACAGGACCGCGGTTGGTATCCAGCACCGGATACCAAAGCACCACGGTAAGGAACGACGCAGCAAGGCCAAGCATGGAAACGACCGCCACTTGCCGCAGCCCGGGGAACGGGGCCAGCAACAAGGTGAAATAGCCGATCAGCGTCGCGGAAAGCCCGATCGCGATCGCCGGAAATACGCGCTTTATTCGGGCCTGCGGGCCCGGCGCGGTTTCATCGAAATACTCGCAAAAATACTGCAGGCTGTAGTCAACCGAGATACCGATCAGGCTGACGCCAAGCAGCAGCGCAACCGCGTGAACCTGTCCAAAGACAAACAATGTGCCTGTGAACGCGCAAAGCACGCCCGTACCGATGGCAACGAACCCGAGCAGGATCGGACGCAGCCCCCTGAATACAAAAAAGATCAGCGCTAGTATGGCCAAAAGCGACGCAACGCCGATCAGAGAGGTTTCGTTTTTCGCCGCCTCTGTACCTTCGTGGGCGTAGAATATCGCGCCCGTGCGCAGGACGGTGAGGTCGGGCGTTTGCGCCTTCAGCGATGCGACTGTTTTCTCCACTGCCGAAACAAACGCCGCCTGGAATTTCGTTGCGTAAGGATTGCCCGCAAGATCGACGCTCACCAGCACATAAGTGAGGTTGCCTTCCTTCAGCGAAAGGACGCCATCCTCGAAGGAAAATTTCGACTGCGGCACAGGTAGGCTGAGGAAATAGGCAGGCATCAATAGAAAAGGATCTCGCGCCAGAAGCTTGCCGTCCGCGAAGCCGCCTGGCCCATAAAGCATCGAGAGCGCGCGCGATACAAGCGCCTGTCCGTTGTCCGCAAGCAGGTGTGCGCGGTCCGCGTCCGACAAGAGGCCCATGCGATAGGGAAAATAGGCCGAGCCCATTTTGCGCTGCGCATCCGGATCGAGTTTGGAGGTGATCGCGGTAACGGTACCGGATTGAATTAGCGCATTGCCAAGCGCCTGCGCTGCCGATGCGGCTTTTGCCGGCGAGGCATCGCCGACCAGAAACACCACGCGGCGTGAAAATGAATCTGCGATCCTGTCCTGAATGCTCTGCGCCGCCGCATCCCGCTCGGCGTGCGGCAGCAGTGCGAGGATATTGCTGTCTAACGTGATACCGTCCGCGACCCGAACCGCCAGATAGATCGCGGTGGCGGCAACCACCACCAACCACAACCAAGCGCCCACCCGGCTCATTTGTGCAGGGCTTGGAAGAGCGATTTCTCATCTGCCGTGAGGTCGGCATTGCCGGCGTGTTGATCGAGAAAAGTGATCTGGTCCACATCACCACCGCCTTTGTCGATTTCCACACTATCGACAAACTTCCCGCCCGCCAGCACCAGCGATTTGATCTGGCTCATCGCCGCATTTTCGGGATGAAGCGGTTTGAGAACGATCTTCCATTGCGCCCCACCCGATTGCTGCGTGACGGAAAAGGTCTGCTGCAGCGGTTTGATATTGCCGGATACCGCCGCGCCCAGCGTCACATAAAGATGGCTGAGCCCCGGCAGGCGCGAGGCGGGAAGGCGCAGGGACACCTGGTTGTTGGCAATCTGCAAAATGCCGTCGGATGAAATTACCGTGGTATTCGCGAACGGTTTCTCACCGCGCCATATAAGGCCAGTGCCCGGCACCAATACGAACGAGCCCGAGCTCTTGAGCGGGTTGGCGAAGCCCGCGAGCTTGCGCTCCTGCATGAAATGGCCGCGCAGCACCTGGCCGACGGCGAGGGTTTGCGTGGCGATGTCCCCGGCTGATGCCGCAAATGGGAAAGACGACATACCCGCAATCCCGAAAATCAACGACCAGAGAAATCGCCTTCGGGCCTTCATGGGTTCGAACCTGATGCAACCACCGTCAATGGTCTGCAAGTTTTACGAAGTTTCCCCTGAGCGCAACGCCCGTCATAAGGAAGCCATCATGGCACTGGATAGTGGTATCGCTCGAAACATCCTCGCGCTTGTAATAGCTGTGAATGTTTACTACGGCATTGGCGCCCAATTGTTCGGCGCGCTTCTGGAATTTCATCAAGGCCGAAAGAAACGCCCATTGGCAGGCATGCAGGGCGGTCTTGTTCACCGAGTTGGTTTTTTCGTTGGCTACCAGCGTCGCAAAGGATTGAAGGATCGCTGGATGCGGCGTGTCCCCGAAAAAGAACTTCACGGAACCATCAAGCTTTTGCTGCGCGTCAGGTGTCATCATCGCGTCATGGATGGGCATCTGGATTACATCATCCCGGGCCGTGGCGGGGAGCGATACCAGAAGGGCAACTCCCACAGCACAACCGGCCACGATGCGCACAGCGGATTTTCGCATGATCCCCCCTACTGAGATAGCACCGTTGTCAAATCAGCCGGTTCAAACAATAAAAGTATAGCGCTGTGCCTGTCAAACTTGGGTTTTATTATTCAGCCTTTTGGCAAGCCGTCCATTTCATTGGTCAACCGCCGTTCAACCTTATCTTGGGGATGTTCGTTCTATTTACAGCTTCAACCCGAGAAGCAACCCAAGATCGTTCATCCCTTCATTGCGGTGCGCCAGGCCCGCATTGGAGATATGATTGAAGGCAAAAGCGAGCGACCATCGCGTGTTGAAGCGGTAGCCAAGTGAGGCGCCGGAGCGAATCAAGAAGTGGCTTCCGTGAGATTTCCAGGTGGCTTCCAGCGGTGTACCCACCGCGTCGATCTTGCCGTCATTCCAGCCCCCACCGGTCGTGGCTTCGAAATAGACCGCATCGCGTCGCGAAAAGATCGCGCGCGCCAATGTCCACTGGCCGTCGAAACCCAGGTAAATCTGATCGGTCTGGCCCGCGCTGTTGAGCGCACCACCCAATACAATGCGCGGCAGCCCAAGCAGCCGGGAGCGCACTAACGGTTCACTTAGAATCTCAAATGCGAAATCGATGCCTTTTTCCTTACGGGTGCCGATAATGGCGGAATCATGCTGAAAAAAGCCGAGCCGCACCTCATCAATAAACGGCTGCCGTGCGAGGGCCGAACTGGAAAGCAGAGGCAGGAACGCAATGGCACCAAGGATGGCGGTCAGACAACGATGCATGGAAATGACTCGGCTATCATAAGAAATGCAAAATACTGGATAGGGTTCGAAAGCATTTCGCCGGACAATGCAAGTAAAAACGACGAATGCAGCGAACTCTGACTGTGGCCCGCACCCCAGTCACTAACTACCGCAGCTGTTTCGACCTCGTGCTAAATACTCGAGACCGCGACCATTTGGAAAGCCAAATAACCTGATTTTGCACGCCTTGAAGTCCGCTCCAGAAA
The DNA here is from genome assembly GCA_964612235.1 of uncultured Rhizobium sp. Taxonomy (GTDB): domain Bacteria; phylum Pseudomonadota; class Alphaproteobacteria; order Micropepsales; family Micropepsaceae; genus Rhizomicrobium. The sequence continues at coordinate 7,593 of CAZTCU010000007.1, read as the reverse complement.
TCGAGCTTTCAGGGGCGGAAGCGCCCTGCCGTCTGACAAAGCACAATGGGTGCGATGCCTTGTTGAGCGGTATTTCGCAAGGACTCACCCGCTCCGCGTAGCCGTTTTGCCAGGGCGAATGAATGGCAGATGATCTGTGCCAGCCATTGCCGTCGCCTTGCGTTCCCGGCTTGAACGATCACCAAGAAGGTCTACTTTAGCAAGCCGCCACCCCCGTGGGCCGATACCGGCGCGGCGACAGGGGGGAGGGGTATCCAGATTCCGAAAAACGACTAACCCGTTGCAGTAAAGGGATTTTCGTTTCAACGGTATCGCGATAGGGGACATCTCGAACAACGGTTCGAGCAATGTCGATTACGCGCAAAGCCTCGCCAATAACCGCGCGGTGCAGGGCTCGGGCCCGTTCCAGAACGGCGCGACCAGCGGCACGACCTACGCCAACTTCGACCAGAGCTACGACGCGATCAACGGCCAGGACTATCAGAGCACGTCGTCGCTCTACACGGTGCAGGCGGGCGACACGCTGCAATCCATCGCCTACCGGCTGTGGGGCGACTCATCGTTCTGGTACCTGATCGCCGACGCCAACGGCATGACCAGCGACCAGACGCTGGTGGCCGGCCAGGACCTTGTGATCCCCGACAAGGTGCACAACGTCCACAACAACGCCTCGACCTTCCAGGTCTACGACCCCAACAAGGCTCAGGGCGCCCACCTGCCAAGTATGTGTCCCGGCCGCCGCTAAGCCGTTCGTTTCATCGATGGCGCCAACTCGCGTTCGGCCTCTGCGACGATGTGCAATGTTTTCACAACGCTAGAGGGATTGACGCTTATGGAGTCGATGCCAAACCGTACAAGCTGCTTGGCAATCTCGGGGTAATTGGCGGGCGCTTCGCCGCAAATTCCGACATGACGATGGTTGCGGTGGGCCCCTTCCACCGCCATTCGCAACATCTCGATCATGCCGGGATCGCGCTCATCGAAGTCGAAGGCCACGATCTCGGAATCCCGATCGACTCCCAAGGTGAGTTGCGTAAGATCGTTCGATCCGATGGAAAAGCCATCGAACTGCTTGGAGAACGCGTCGATCCTCACAACATTGTTGGGGATTTCGCACATGACGTAGACCTCTAGCCCGTTCTCGCCACGCTTGAGCCCGTTTCGCGCCAGCTCTTCCACTACGGTCTTTGCTTCCGCCTCGCGCCGGCAGAAGGGAATCATGACTTTCAGATTGGTGAGGCCCATGTCTTCCCGAACACGGCGAAGAGCTGCGCATTCGAGCGCGAACCCTGCCGCATAGGCCGGATGCGCATAACGCGAAGCTCCACGGAATCCAAGCATGGGGTTGGCTTCGACCGATTCGAACTGCGCTCCCCCGGTTAGCTTGGCATATTCATTGGTCTTGAAATCCGAAAGGCGGATGATCACCGGCTTCGGATAGAACGCCGCCGCGATTGTACCTACACCTTCCGATAGGCGTTCAACAAAATAGTCTTGCGGATGCTTGTAGTGGCGGACAAGTTTCTGAATCGTGCGCCTCTCCGATGCGTTCGTCACCTTCTGGAGGTTGATCAGCGCCATTGGATGCACGCCAATGAATTCGTTGATGATGAATTCCATGCGCGCGAGCCCGACCCCGTCGTTGGGGCGCATCGCGGTTTGGAAGGCAAGATCCGGGTCGCCCAGATTGATCATGATGGCTGTTTTCGGCCTCGGCAGGTCGGAAAGGCTGAGTGTCGATGCCTCGAAGGGGAGCTTTCCAGAGTAAACGTGACCGACATCGCCATCCGCACAGCAGACTGTGAGGTCGGCTCCAGACTTCAGAATTTCCGTGGCCGTCGCCGTTCCCACCACGGCGGGTATACCAAGTTCGCGAGCGACAATGGCCGCGTGGCAAGTTCGGCCGCCACGATTGGTGACGATGCCGGCAGCCTTTTTCATCACAGGCTGCCAGTCCGGCGTTGTCGTGTCGGTCACCAGGATTTCGCCGGCCTGAAATCGGGAGAGATCCGCTTCATTCCTGACCAGGCGTGCGCGCCCGGTCGCGATCTTCTCCCCAATTGCATGGCCGGAAACCAGCGGCGTTTGCGTTGTCTTGAGCGAATAAGTCTGGAGTATTCCTACTTCGCGTTGCGAAGCGACCGTTTCGGGGCGCGCCTGTACGATATAGAGCTTTCCGTCCTTCCCATCCTTGGCCCATTCGATATCCATGGGGGTAGGGCGGCCATTTATTTGGGAGTAGTGGTTCTCGATGGCTATGGCATGTTCCGCCAAGACCACAACTTCGGCGTCGGTCAGGCAATAGCGCTCCCGCTGATGCTGGGGGACCGGGCGATTTCTCGTGGGGGACTTCGATTTTCCTTGCGCAAACGTCATCCTGAATTGCTTCTTTCCCAATCTGCGCCGCAATACGACGCGATGTCCTGTATTGAGTGTCGGCTTGTGAACGTAGAATTCGTCCGGATCGGCGCGGCCCTGCACGATGTTCTCGCCCAGTCCATAAATACCCGTCACCAGGACGACATCGCGGAACCCAGACTCGGTATCAAGCGTGAATGTCACTCCACTCGCGCCCAAATCGGACCGCACCATCTTCATCACCGCGACCGAAAGGCCGACCTTGGAATGTTCGAAGTTATTGTTGTTCCGGTAGACGATGGCTCTGTCGGTGAAGATAGAAGCAAAACAGCGGCGGCACGCCTCGAAGACAGCCTGCTTGCCGCGCACATTGATAAAGCTGTCATGCTGGCCCGCGAAGCTCGCATTTGGCAGGTCTTCAGCGGTCGCCGAACTGCGTATCGCGACGGATAGGTTTCGTCCGTATTCCAGTTCGAGCCGACGGTAGGCTTCGAAAATCTGGTCGCGGATGTCATCGGTGCCGGTGGCCCGATAGACGATCTCGCGCGCCGAGGCAGCTCGCTTGGCCAAATCACGCACAGCGGCGGTGCGAAGGTCTTCGAGTAGCCGGTTCAGTTCGTTCCAGGCCCCGGCCTGGTTGAGCGCATCGCGATAGGCGCTCGCCGTTATTGCAAACCCATCCGGAACACGTATGCCTTTCGGGGAAAGGGCGTTGTACATCTCGCCCAACGACGCGGTCTTGCCGCCGACCAAGGGAATGTCCGACATCCTCAACTCTTTAAACCGTCGAATATAACCGGGCATGTTCAAACCCCTTTGTGGCCGAACGCAGCATGCGCATTTCGCAAGGACAGACATTGATTTCGCGCAAGAGTGCCCGTTGATCTGACTCAAGGACCTGCCGCCCAAAAGGGGCATATTTGGGATTGGGACCAAATAGGTTGCGCTCATGAAATCCGGCAAACGGCGCGGTCTCATGGCTTGGGCGTTGTACGATTGGGCCAATTCCCCCTTCACGACTTTGATTGTTACCTTCATCTTCCCCGCTTACTTCGCGCAGGCAGTGGTGGGTAGCGAGGTGGAAGGCCAAGCGGTGTGGGGCTATGCGAACGCCTTTTGCGGCCTCGTGATCGCTCTCTTAAGCCCCGTTGTGGGCGCCGTCGCCGACGCGGGTGGGAGGCGAAAGCCCTGGCTTTTGGCCTTCACGGGGCTGTGCGTCGTGGCATCTGCGCTGCTCTGGTTTGTCGAACCCGGCCGGTCATTTATCGTATTGGCAATAATTCTGTCTGTGGTCGCCAATATCGGGTTCGAGTTCGGCACGGTTTTCAACAACGCCATGTTGCCCGATCTTGTGCCGGAAGATCGCGTGGGAAGGTGGTCCGGCTGGGCCTGGGGGCTCGGCTATATGGGGGGATTGGCGGCGCTGCTGCTGGCGCTCGCTGCCTTTGTCGGGGCAGGCCCGCATCTGATCCCACTCGATCGGTCTCATGCCGAACATATACGGATTATCGGTCCCTTTGTTGCAGTCTGGTTCGCCTTGTTTGCCTGGCCGCTTTTTCTTTGGACGCCTGATCGTGCTGCCTCAAATTTGGGCGCGATAGAAATGATAAAAGCGGGTGCTACCCAGCTTGCTGGGGCGCTGAGAGACGTTTCTGCGAAGACGGACACAATTCTGTTTCTCCTCGCGCACATGCTCTATGCGGATGCTCTGGTCGCCCTCTTTGCGTTCGGCGGCATTTTTGCTGCCGGAACTTTCGGCATGTCGCTCGCCGAAGTGACCGTGTTCGGCATCGTGTTGAATGTCACGGCCGGGCTGGGTGCCTTCGCGTTTGGATGGATCGACGATTGGATCGGCTCGCGCACGACGATCCTGGTGTCGCTGAGCGGCCTCATCATTATGTCCGTTGGTGCGGTCTTCGCGCAGGATCGCCAGTGGTTCTGGATCGCCGGAAGTGCGCTGGGCTTATTTGTCGGGCCCGTACAGGCCGCAAGCCGATCCTTCATGGCGCGCCTGGCGCCCAAGGGTGAAGAAGCAAAATATTTCGGCCTGTTTGCCCTTTCCGGCAAAGCAACCGCTTTTCTCGGCCCGGCCCTGGTCGCGATAACCACTGACGTAAGCGGAAGTCAGCGCGCGGGCCTTGCGAGCTTGCTTCTGCTCTTCGTCGTAGGCGCGCTGGTCATGTGGCGTGTGCCGGAAATCCAGAAATCAGCGATGGTGCGCTGACACCGCTCTCAAGACCTCACCGCTGAGAAGTTTGGGGGCCTTGCTGGAAATATCGCCCAAGCTGAGCATGCCTACCATGCGCTTGTTTTCGTCGATCACGGGAAGCCGCCGTACGCCTTTCTTCTCCATGATCTTCGCCGCCGCTTCGAGCTTGTCTTTCGCCCGGCAATAAACAATCGGCTTGGTCATGACGCGGCCAACCGTGAGCTTGGCGGCATCTTTGCCGTTCGCAAGGCCGCGGCACGCGATATCGCGATCTGTGATCATACCGACAAGACGGTCGTTTTCGCCGACCGGAATGGCGCCGATGTCCTCGTCACGCATGAGCTTTGCAGCAGCGCGAATGGTCGTATCGGGAGTTACCCAGGTGGCCCGTTTGTGCATGGCGTCTTTGACCTTCATGTCGGTCTCCTATCGTCGATCAGTGGTGAACTATGAAGGGGCAACGATGGGGTCTGTTTGATGTGGATCAGTTATCGCCCGATTGGGGGCAAGGCTGGCCACCACGTTATGGAGCAGATCGGCGATTTGCTGAGGCGCGGTTCCTTTGTCGGCCATCAATGGCCGCCAGGCCTCGGGAGTAATCGGCTCGCCGAATTTGACGCGGATTTGACCCAGCCTCGGAAACCGGCGATCGCGAGGGTAGGCCTCGAAAGCACCGTCAATATGAGCGGGAACGACCGGGACAGGCGTTTTTAGGAGCAAATGGCCAATGCCGGGCAGGAATGGTTGGAGCCGGCCATCCGGTGAGCGCCATCCCTCCGGGAACCAAACAATATTATCGCCGCGTTGCAGCAATTTAGAACTTAGAGCGAGCGCCTCGGCCGGCGCATGTTCCGCAACGGGATAACCGTGCACAGCCCGCATGAGCGACCGTTGCCAACGCTTGGAAAACAAAAGAACTGGGTCGCCCGCCCAATAGCTCCTGCGAGCCGTGGCGTAGCTCAGCGCGGCCGCAAGCGCTGGCGCATCGAGATAGCTTGTGTGGTTTGCGATGATGACGAAACCCGTATCTGGAAAGCGAGACGGGTTTTCAACGCGAAGGCCGAAGAACGTGCGCATTGCCTGCCGGTTCAAGGTATAAAGCGCGGCTCCTGCAAGCACTGTGGCCTTATTCGTCGGGGCAATCCATTCGGCAAGTCCCGATTGCAGCGAAACGGGCGCGGACTGCGCCTGCATTGCCGCCACAAGCAGATCGCGCACGGTCACCGCGTTTCCGATGTCGGCTTCTGTCAACCTAACCTTCAGTCGATCCTCGATTTCGAGGCTCAGCGATATCCATTCCAATGAATCGATGCCGAGGTCCAGAAGCGGGCTCGCATCCAGCGCAAGCTTTCCCTGCGGATATCGTTTTGACAGCATTTCGTAGATTTGATTGGCAACCGGATGTTTGAGAAGATTCCGGTCGTCTTCCGAAAGCTCAATGTCAGGGCGGGGCGCCTGGCGATGTTGTGCGCGTTCAAATATTTGCGGCAGCAGAAATCGCCGGATTTTTCCGAGCCTGGTGCGCGGCAGCGGCTCTCGCGTCAGGACCACTTGAGATATCCGTTGATATGAGGGCAGCGCCCTGGCTCGGCTTTCCAAGTCGACATGAATAGCTTTGTCGACGTGAACGGCGCCGCTTATCCGCGCGGCCTCAAGCGCCGGCACGACGATCGCTGCGAGCGCACCTCGGTTCTCGAAGATTGCGATTTCGCGAATATAGCGGCTGTTGCCATACAGGCGTTCGAGCTCTTCAGGATTGATTTTCTTGCCACCCCCAAGGACGAGCGTTTCCTTTAACCGTCCGGTCACATACAGGTATCCGTCGCTGTCGATATGGCCGAGATCGCCAGTCCGAAACCACCCGTCGGTCGTGAACGCGGCATGCGTTGCTTCCGCATTGCCGAGATAGCTTGAAAAGATTTGCGGGCCCTTCAGCTGAATTTCACCCGTACCGGATGAATCGGGATCGGCGATACGCATCTCGCCCGCAAAAGGCTTCCCCTCGCTTCCCATCCGCTGACTACCAGGCAGGTGACCGGTAAACATGGAAGCGGTTTCAGCCAGCCCGTATCCACTCCTGACATCGAATCCCAGCGCCAGCAGTGTCGATAGCGTCTCCGGCTCCAAGCGCGCGCCGCCCGAGACCAGCAGTCGCAAGTGCGGGCCGAACCGGGCACGCAGGTTTTGAAAGAATAGGGCCCCGATATTCATACCCGTTGCACCGCGGAGCCAAGCGGATGCACGAAGTGCCCCCCACAACAAGGTCCGCACCATCGAGCCGCGTGACTCTATCCGTGCGAGGAGCCCAGCGGTCATCGCGCTGTAAAGCCGGGGCACTCCAACGATGGCAGAAACGTCTGCGGCCCGGATAGCTTCCAACATATCCGGTCCGGTCGCCGACTGCGGAAACACCACGGTCGATCCGCTTGCCAGGGGCGCCAGAAGACCCACAACAAAAGGATAAATGTGGTGGAGGGGCAGCGGCAGCAGCACTCGGTCGGCCGGGCCAACCAAATGGGCATCCACCATCGCTTTGACGTTTGCTTCTATATTCGAGGAGGTCAACACAATCGCTTTTGGAGCGCCGGTTGTGCCGGACGTGTAGGCGAGCATTGCCGACGAAGTGCCGGGCGCTTCGGCAAGAACAGATGGTGTATCCAGATATTCAAATCGCGCCACACCTTCCGGCAGTGGGCCATCCCCCAGTGCGAGAATCCGAAGATTTGGGTTTACCGCTTTTAGGGTTTTCGCCTTCGCGACAGTGCAAATCGCTCGCGAGGCCTCGCATTCGGACAGGATGACCTGAATGTCAGTGTCCGTTGCGGCGTCATCGATGGGAACAGCCATTGCGTTCGCTGTAGCGATGGCAAATCGCGCGATGACCCATTCGAAACCGTTGGGGGCGATCAGGGCTACTGGCTCTCCCGGCACCGTCCCGGATTGCCCCAACTGGTGGGCAAGAGCCCGCGAATGTTTGGCGAGCGCTTCGCCAGATAGGATATCGAGCACACCCCCTCGCACGCTGA
>CAZTCU010000006.1:0-27075 GCA_964612235.1 uncultured Rhizobium sp. | reverse complement strand
GGGCCGCCCGCCGTCTGGGTTGCCGTCAACTGCTCTTGCGACAAAGCCGTGATGGCAATCGGAATGCTTTGCACATCCGCGCCGCCGAGCTTCGACGAGGTGACCGTGACGGTTTCCACGGCCGCGCGGGACTGCGGCGTCGATGCCTGCGCCAATGTGATGGCCTGCAAATCCGCACTCGGTTCGTAGGCATGCTTGTCGCGCACGATTGCGAGCGCGCCGGAAGCATCCCTCCGGGCGGAAAAGCCCGTTCCTGAAAGGATGCGTGCCAGCGCGGAATCCACCGTAAGATCGCCCGTGGCACCCTGTGTGCGCGCGCCCTTGATGGCATCGCCCGACACGATCAACGGCAACCCTGTTTGTCTGGCATAAGCGTCGAGGGCAGCCCCGAGGTCGCCGCGCGGGATGTTGAAATCCTGGGCCTGCGTTGCGGAGCCCATCGCCAGAAGCGAAGCGCCGGTCAGCGCCCAACTGCGGAAAGTCCGATTTGTCATTTTCCCCCCTTCAAGATCCTGCGTTGTGATGTCAGCGAGAGATGCGGATTTCGTTGTCCCGGTTGGTCACGGTGAGGCCGAATGCCTCCTTCGCGACGCGGGCGAAAGCGGCCACATCGTTGATGGGAAACGTGCCCAGAACCGACACGCGGCCAACCGACGGATCGGTGATGACGATCTGTTTGGTGTTGTAGCGATTGAAGGTCGCCACCACTTCTGCCAGCGGTACGTAGTGAAAGATCAAGACGCCCCGCCGCCAGCCCAATGCATCCGCCAGAACGGGTGCTGCTTTGTGCGTTACCGAAAGCGTGTCGAGGGTTGCCACCGCCACATCCCCCGGCGACAGAATGGCCGCGCGCTCTCCCTTGCCCGGATTTGCGGAATCGAGTTGAGCGCGGCCCTCGACAAGCGAAACCTCAACCTTCTGCCCGTCCTTGCGAACAAGGAATTTCGTTCCGAGATCGAGCACCCGGTGATCGGCCGCATGAAGCACAAACGGATGCGAGGCGTCGTGGGTTATCTGGAAATAGGCCTCGCCGCTGTCCAGCCATGCTTCCCTCTGGCTGGATGCGATGCGCAGCGCCGAGCGGCTATTCAGATCTATCTGCGAGCCATCGGAGAGTTTGATGGTCTTGCGCTCGCCAGACACCGTGGCGTAGCTGCGCTGTTGTTCGAACGTCGTCAGCGCGATGGCCATGCCCACGGCTGAGACGACGGCGACCGCTGCCGTGACCTTGGGCCAAATGCGAATCTTGGCGACCGGCGCCGGCACCCGCCGCATGGGCGAGCGCAAGGCGGCGAGACGTTCGCTATCCGACCAAAGCGCCTTCATGCGCCAATAAGCCGTGCGATGATGAGCGGATCGGGCAAGCCAGGCTTGAAGTTGCGCTTCTCTGGCTTCGTTCCATTCGCCGAATTCGCGCTGTGTCAGCCAGTCGGAAGCCTGAGCTTCCAATTCGCCCGCGCGGGGGGCTAGCGTGTTTTCCTGGGCCATCGTCACGTTCCCAGATCGACCGCGTCGCGGAAATACGGCGCCGCAAGAGCCCGCATGCCTTGCGACAGATGTTCGGAGACCTGACGTTCCGTGAGGCCAAGACGAGCGGCGATTTCCGGCCGGGAAAGTCCCTCGACACGGCGCAGAAGAATGACCTCGCGCTCCTCTGGCGAAAGGCGCCCAAGCGCGGATTGCAGTTTGCGCAAAATATCGCGCGCGATGGCGCCCCGTTCGGGCCCCGGCGCGTCGACGGCGACCTCCAGATTGTCGATGTCGAACGTGGCGTCGATAGGCACGATCTGCTCGTGGCGAACGCGATCGATCAGGAGATTGCGCGCCGTTGTCAGCACAAAGGATTTCGGCGTCTCGGGAATACGCTCGCCCGCCGCTTCGCAGACCCGCGCATAGACGTCTTGGCGCAGGTCTTCGAGTTCGCTCTTGTTGCGCCAGTTGCGATGCAGGAAGTGCATCAACATTGCCTCCAGCGGCAAAACTTCCCGAACGAACCAGGCCTCAACTTCAGACGCAGTCATGTTCGCGCCCGAATCTTTTGGACCGGCGGTTCCTCGATGAATGTGTGGTGTCTCGGCCATCCCCCGCGAGCTTTCAGCCTTTCGGGTTAGAGCTTAGGACTCGTACATGAGACGGGCGAAGCGGCCGGGTTTACAAAAATAGTGGCGATAATTTTATTGCGCGCCAGTGAGCGGGTCCGCGCGGGCGGGCACCATCGGGTGATCGGCGCGGCAAGCGGGGCAATTTTAAATAGCTACAACGGCTTGGCCGTGTCGGGTGAGCGCGGCGGTGCGGTGCTGGCACCAGCGAGCGGGCTGGCGCGCGACGATAGGCGTGGGGCCGGCTCCCACAGAGGTAGCTTGGACGCTTCCTTAGGAAGCCTGCGCCACCACATCCGAGTCGAAATGCGGGATCAGATGTTCGCCGGCCAGGCGGATACTTCTCATCACTGCCTCGTGAGGGATGGCGCCGAACTGCATCAGGCAGAGAAGGCGGTTGGCGCCGATGCCGCTGTATTTCATGGCCTTGGCGCGGCAGACATCGGGGGTGCCGATGATGACCGAATCGAGCGGTTCGAGGACTTCGTGCGCCTCTTCCTTCGCCACGTCCTCTCCGCGCGCCAAACGCTTGAGCAATGCGACGACGGGGACTTCGTCGAGCGTGTCTTCGAGGCTGGTGGGATCGTTCTCCTTCAGCGCGGCGATGCTGTGCTGCATGTTGCGGGCGCGATGCGGATTGAGTCCGGCGCGGATCATGTCCCACCACACCGCGCGCGGAACTTTGAACACGATGGGCGCCGCGTGGACATACCACAGCGCGGCCAACGCGGCGCCGCTTTCGATGGCCTGTTTGCGCGATTCGGCGACGTGTACGAAAGTAAAGACGCCTTTTTGCTTGTTGACGAAGCGGCCGACCGGCTCCTTGCAATCGGCAATGCCGCGATCGTAATCGTCGAGCATCGTCTTCATGAATTCGACGGGGCTGAGCAGCGTTGTGCCCAGCGCGCCCACGCCGAGCTGGCCCGCCATATAAAAGGAGTCCGGGCTGCTTGCCATCTGCCAAAGGCGCGGGTGCGGCTTTTGCAGGGGGCGCGGAACGACCTCCCGTTCGGGGATTTGCATCAGCTTCGTGTCCCAGCTGAACGTGTCTTCGGTCCACATTTTCGGGATCATCTGAAGTGCTTCGCGCAGTTCGTCGCGCGCAGTTTCGGGATTGACGCCGAATGTTTCCCATTCCTTGCCGCCGGTCTTGGCCATGCCGAGTTCGAGCCGGCCATTGCTCAGGATGTCCAGCGTCGCGGCGCGTTCGGCCACGCGCATCGGGCCGTTGATACGGAAGGGCGCCAGCACGCCGGCATGGCCGACGCGCAGGTGGCGCGTGTTGAGCGCAATCGCGGTGAGCAGAATTTCAGGCGCCGAACTGTAGCTGAACTCCGGCGCACCGTGATGTTCGACCTGCCACCAGACGTCGAAACCGGCTCGGTCGGCGGCGCGCGCTTCCTCGATGGTGTCCGCGATCAGCCGCCGTTCGAAATCCGCCGTGAAGGGCTTGGGGCGCTGGACTTCGCAGAAGATATCGAATTTCACGGCAAGAACTCCTGTTTCAGAGAATGGCGAGCGGATTGACCGGAGAACCGGTGCCTTTTTCGATGCGCAGCGGAGCGACGACAAAAAAGAATTCCCAGCAGGATTCTTCCGCGCAGGCTTTTTCGAGATCGGCGAAATAGAGGTTGTCGAGCAGATGCAGGCCCATGCCGACGAGGCCGCACATGTGTATGGGGATCGGCCAGCCTTCAATCGGAAGCGGCGAGGGTTGCGGATCGTGCACCGCATCGGAGCCGAGTACGGCAATCCTGCGAGCGTGGAGCCACGGGACGCAATCGGGATCGAGGCCGCCAAGATAGTAAGGCCGTTCGGTGGAAAGCGGATGCTCTGCGCGCAACGCATCGCGGCCGGTGGAGATGAGAAGGATATCGCCCTCTCCCGCCTTTACGCTCTGCGCTTTCTCGGCGGCGTCGAGTTCTTTTGCCGTCACGGGTTCTTCGGGCGTTACGAACGGTTTGTTGCGCAGGCGCGGAATATCGAGCAGCACGCCGCGCCCGGAAATGCCGTCGCGCGCGGCCATGATCGAGTTGCGGCGCGCGCCCGTGGAGCGGACATCCTGCGCCGGGAACCCGTTGTACATCTTGCCTTCGACGAAGACATGGCACAGCGCATCGATGTGGCTGGAGGCCAGTCCGTGATAGGCAATGCCGATGAAATCGAGCGAACATTCGAGGCCGGGCACGCCCGCGGCACAGGGATCGTCGCCGCCGATCACCATGTGATGCAGCGCGGGTGTGGGATTCTCGGGGCCGGGGATTACGGGAAAATTTCGCGCGCAACTGATCTGACGGCCCCGTTTGGCGAGTTTTGCGCCTGACGCGATGCGTTCCGGCGTTAGATAATTGAGCGTGCCGCGTTCGTCCTCCGCGCCCCAACGACCCCAGTTCGACACTTCACCGAACAGCCGTTTCATATCTTCTTTGGTTCGAATTTCTCCCACCGCCGTTCTCCCCGTTTCAGCTTTTGTCGAGCAAGGCCTCGTTCGCCTTGCTATGGCGCTGGCCGGGATTGAGTTCGATCAATTCGATCAGATTGCCGTTGGGATCGTAGCAGCAGCAGCTTCCGACAATGCCGAGATCGGGATGCGGGCCGAACACCTTTTGCGTGAAGCGTACACCTTTCGCGGTCAGCGCTGCGTGGGCCGCATGAACGCCCTTAGTGCGGAAAGCGATGATGCGCGGCACGGCGCCATCGGCCACCGGAATCGCGTCAAGCTTCGCTTTCGGTTCGACCCATTCGATCAAGTCGATCATCGGGCCGTCGGGATCGCTGGGAAGCACCATCAGCACGCCGCGCCCCTTGGCGCGCTTCATGCCGAAGATGCCCGCGACGAAATCGGGCCATTCGACATGGCGGCGGTCATTGAGGATCTCGAAGCCCAGGAGCTTGTAGAACGCAACCGATTCATCGAGATCGCGGACGTTGATCACAGTGTGATAAAAGTGTTCCAGGTGCCAGTTTTCGGCCATGGCGTTCCTCCTGCCCACCGGATAATATAACGACTGTTATGCAACATGACAATCGCGGTGATCGCCGGGCGCGGTGACGGGTTTGCGCCGCAACCAAGCGCCGCAGTTCCCTCTTATTGAATGGGCTTGGCGTTGCGGGCATCCTTGAAACGAACCGGCGATGACCGGCGCCCGTCCTTTTTTTTCGAGTTTTATGAAATGCCAAAAAAAGTCGATCACGAGGAGCGGCGCCGAGCCTTTCTTGAGGCTGCCTACCGGTGCATCAAGCGCGACGGATTTGCCGGAATGACGGTGCGGGCCGTGGCCAAGGAGGCAGGGTTCACCACCGGCGCGCTGGTTCATTACGTCGATTCGATGGACGAGTTGCTGGTCAAGACCTCGGAATATGCCGCGCGCGAAGTCCGGGCGAAGATGCTGGAGATGGAGGATCATCCCGATCCGCTGGTTTCGCTGCGCGAGGTGCTTTACCTGGCGCTGCCAAGCGACGAGGACAAGCGCGGCAACTGGAACTACTGGTTCGGATTCTGGGAGCGTTCGGCCGAAAGCGCGGCCGTGCGCAAGATCACCCACTTGCGTTATTCGGAATGGCTGGAACGCAATGCGCGGATGATCCGCCGCGCCAAACTTGCGGGCGACATCGCCGAGGATGTGGATATCACGGTGGCGGCGCGCGCGGGCGTGGCCATGATCGATGGTATCGCGGCGCAGACCATCCGCTCCGGGCGCTCGCTCAGCACCAGCGAGCAGCGCAAGCTGATCGACGAATGGATCAAGCTGTGGCTGAGGCCGACGCGCGCGTTCGCGGGCAAGCCTGCGAAGAAGGCGCGGACCGTAAAGAAAACCACGGGCCGCCGCTGATCAGCCCGCCATCACGCCGCCGTCGATCACGAGTTCGGTGCCGGTGACGAAACGCGCATCATCGCAGGCGAGATAGACGACGCCCGCCGCGATATCCTCCGGCACACCCGCATGGCCGACCGGTGTGGCGGCTTCGGACGCCGCGCGCGCCGCTTCCATCGCATCGCTGTTGCGCAGGTTTTCACCGGTCGGCAGGTCGCCGCCATGGGCCATCTTGATCCAGATTGGAGTTTCGATGGCGCCGGGATGAACGGAATTCGCGCGCACATTGTTCCGGGCCGCCGCGCATTCCAGCGCCAGGGATTTGGTGAACATGCGAACACCCGCCTTGCTCGCGCAATATCCCGCCAAACCGGCAATGCCTTTGAGGCCTGCAACCGAGGACATGTTGATGATCGAACCACCGCCGGATGCTGCCAACAGCGGGACGGCGTGTTTGGCGGCAAAGAACATGCTGTCCAGGTTGATCGCGAGCTGGCGGCGCCATGTTTCGTAGGCCATTTCGCCGATGGGACCGGCGACGCAGATGCCCGCATTGTTCACCAGAACATGCAATCCGCCGAGATCGCTCTTGATTGCGTGCAACACCGCTTGCCAGGCCGCTTCCTGCGTGACGTCGAGCGGATAGGTTTTGGCGATGCCGCCACCGGCTTCGATTGTCGCGCGTGTTTGTTGCAGGCCGCCCTCATCGATATCGCCGAGGACCGCGGTTGCGCCTTCCCGCGCGAGCGCGACGGCGCAGGCGCGGCCGATGCCGCTGGCCGCACCCGTGACCAACGCGATCTTTCCCGTCAGACGCCCCATGCCGGTCAACCCTCCTCTTTCCAATGCGCGCGGACGAATTGCGCGAGCTTGCGAATGGCGACATCGCCTTCGGCCAGCATCGGATGGAACATGTGCCAGACATGGATCATGCGATGCCAGATCTCGATCTGGGATTCCACGCCGTGCCGCACGGCGCGTTTGTGAAGATCTTTTGCGTCATCAAGCAGAACTTCTTCGCTGCCCACATGGATCAGCATCGGCGGCAACCCGGCGAGATCGCCGAAGAGAGGCGATGCAAAGGGCGAACGCGCCGATGCCTCCGGCACATAGGCATCGGCCATTTCCTTCAAGGCGCGGCGCGTGAGCAGCGGATCGACATAGGCCTTGGTATTGAAGGTTTTCGCCGTGCAGGTGAGATCGGTCCACGGGCTTATCAGCACCGCGCTGGACGGAAGCGGAAGGCTTTCGAACCGCGCGGCCAGCATCGCCGAGACGGCGAGGCCGCCGCCCGCGGATTCGCCGCCGACCGCAATCCGGTTTGGGGTAACCGTCTCGAGCAAGCCGCGATAAGCGGCCACGCTGTCGTCCACCGCTGCGGGAAACGGATGTTCCGGCGCAAGGCGGTAATCTACGCTCACCACGCGCGCGCTCGTTTGAAGGGCGAAGGCTGTCGTGAACGGGCGCGATCCGGCCGGATTTCCGAGCACATAACCGCCGCCGTGCAGATGGAACAGAACGGGCGCGTTGTCCGCGCCCTGCGGCACGATCCATTCGACGGGAATTCCGCCCAGTACGCTTTGTTCGATGCGAACACCGGGCGGCGGAACGAAGGCTGCGGCGAATGCTTCGCTTTGCGCACGCCGCTCCATGAAAGGCGTGTCCGGCCCGCCGATGAGGCCGGCGAGCATTTCACGGACTTGTCCGATCTGATCCATCGCTCGTTACCGGAAGGCCGGCATCAATTCGTCGGCGGTGAGGCGGATGCTCCCGAGCACGGCTTCGTGCGGGATACGGCCGAACTGCATCATGCACATCATGCGGTCGGTGCCGATGGCTTCGTATTTCCTGAGCTTTTCGAGGCAATGGGCCGGATCGCCGATCACGATGGAGTCGATCTGTTCGAGCAGTTCGTGTGCTTCCTCGTTGGAGACGTGTTCGCCACGCGCCATGCGCTTGATAAGCGCGATGATCGCCGTGTCTCCGGGTTCTGGAGTGAGAACGGTCGGGTCCTTGCCGTCGTCACCGATGATATCGAGCTTGTATTGATCGGAGCTTTGCGAATTGGGATGGGCCGCCGAACGGAAGAGCGAGAAATAGCTCGAAAGCGGCACCTGAAAATTCTTTGGTCCCGCCAGCACATACCACAGCGCGGACCATGCAGCGCCCGTATCGATGGCCTGCTGGCGCGATTGCGCGACGTGGACGAAGGTGAAAACGGCTTTCTGTTTGTTCGCGCTATGGCCGACGGGCGTCTTGCATTCCGCAAGGCCTGCTTCGTATTCGCGCAACAGCGCATCCATCGAAGAAACCGGATTGAGAATGGTGAGCGCCAAAAGGCCCACCCCGCGCCTTCCCGCCGCGCGAAACGATTTGGGGCTGCCGGCCGTCTGCCACAAGGCGGGATGCGGTTTCTGGACTGGGCGCGGAGTGACCGAGCGTTTGGGGATGGTGATGTGCGGGCTTTTCCATTCGAACGTCTCCTGCGTCCATATCTTCGGCAGGATTTCGAACAGTTCCTGATATTCCTCGGCGGAAGTTGCGGGATCGGCGCCGAAACTTGCCCATTCCTTGCCGCCGGAAACCGCCAGCCCAACTTCGAGACGGCCTTCGCTCAGGATATCGAGCGTCGCCGTACGCGCGGCAATGCGCAAGGGATGGTTCACGCGGTGCCGCCCGATGATGCCGGAATGGCCGATCCGCATGCGTTCGGTGTTCAGCGCGACCGCGGCAAGCCAGAGATCGGGGGCGGAGCTATAGCTGAATTCCGGCGTCGCGTTGTGTTCGACCTGCCACCAGGTTTCGAAACCGGCACGATCGGCGACGCGCGCCTGTTCGACGGTTTCCTCATAAAGCAGCCTTTCGTAACCTGCCCGCCATGGTCTGGGACATTGCACTTCGTAAAACATGTCGAATTTCATCGAAGCCCACCCCTGTTCGCCGGTTCGACCTTTTTATAACATACGTTTTAAAACCAACAATGATTTTAGAACGCGCGTTCTATAACGCAGTGCAGCATAACTATTGACGTCGCTGTCGATGGCGACCTCGCATGTGTTGCAGAGTTGCCGCTACCGGCAGGCAACGCATCCGCGCCGGGTTGCGCCGTTATGTAACGAGCGTTATATTTTGTTTCAAAGACGCGGTGCTAGCCGAACGTACGTGGGCGCCGCCTTCAAGGACATCGAAGGGGAGGCAATCATGGGCGCCCACCGCAAAATCGCTCTTTTGAGCGGAGCAGCATTGCTTATGCTCGGCCAACCGGTGCTCGCAGCGTCCGGTTCTCCGGCCGAAAACCACGAAACAATTGCCACCGAGCCGGTGAGGATCGCACAGAACGATACGGCCAAACCCGAAATGACGGCCGCGCCTATCGAAACGGTGATCGTGACGGCGGAAAAGCGTTCCGCCGACGTGCAGAAAGTGCCGATCGCGGTTTCCGCCATCGACGGCAATTCGCTGGAAAGCCAGAGCATTATCGGATTCAAGGAACTGGGCGCGCGGGTGCCGTCGTTGCGGTTCGGCTCCGGGGTTACCGGTGGCGAGAATGTCATCACCATCCGCGGGCTTGGCAGTGTGAACACGACGCCGGGCGGCGACTCGCCGGTGGCCTACAGCGTGGACGGCGTGGGGCTGCAGCGCTCCACCTCCGTCGATCCGGAATTTTATGACATCGAGCGCGTGGAAGTGCTGCGCGGGCCTCAAGGCACGCTGTATGGGCGCAATTCCGTCGGCGGTTCGGTCAATGTGGTGACCAACAAGCCGGGCGATACGCTTTCGGGATCGGTCGATGCGATGATCGGCGACTACGCCGCCAAGACCTTCCGTGGCTGGGTGAACGCGCCGCTGGTGGATGACGGCGATTTCAAGGTGTATGCGCGCATCACCGGCGTCTCCGCGCAGCACAACGCCTATTCGACCAATCTTTCGACCTCGCCCTTCGCCACGCACAATCAGGATGCGCAAGACTACCGCATGGTGCGCGGGCAGGTGTATTTCGAATTCAATCCGGATGTGAACCTGCTCATCTCGGCAAGCGACAGCGATTCACGCGACCCTGTGGCCACGAACACGGCCTGGTGGCAGGTGCCGGCGCGTTTTGTCGTCGATCAGGGTGTTCCCGGACAACCGCCGATTCCGTTGGGTTCGGCTTGCGATTTCAGCACCGAGGCGCTCTATAACCCGCGCGTGTTCTGCCGCGAATATCCCGAGAACGCGAAGAACAACGTGCAGCTTTATTCCGCGACGCTGAACTGGAATTTCCCCTGGGCGACGTTCACCTCCGTCACCGGTCTCAGCAGCAGCAATGTGAGCCAGACAAGCGACGGCGACGGTTCGGACCTGCCCATCGCGTTCGGCTCCGCATGGGCGTTGCGCCAGCACCAGATCTCGGAAGAAGTGCGTCTGGCATCGAACGATGCAGACGATCCGCTGCAATGGATTGCGGGCTTCTATTACTTCTGGTCGGACAATTTCGAGGATTTCGGCTATTCCGATAGCGGCTACAATGACGGCCCCACCGAGCCATTCGATCACTTCATCTTCCTGAGCCATGGCAATACGAAGACGCGCGCCTACGCGCCATTCGGACAGATCGATTACAATCTTGGGAAGACCTCGATCGGCATCCCGCTGACCGTTACCTTCGGCATACGCTTCAGCAACGACGAGAAATACGGCTTCAACTATCTCGATTATGAGTTGCCGGACTATTGCGGCTTGTGCGGCGGTCCTTTCTCCGGCCCGTTCTCCAAGACATGGAGCCAGTGGACCGGCAAGTTCGGCCTTGCCTATCAGATCGACGACGACACGATGGTTTATGCGTCGGCGTCACGCGGCTACATCGATGGCGGCAACATCATCGGGCTTGCGCACATCTACAATCCGGAAAGCGCGTGGTCCTACGAAGTCGGCTTGAAATCGCGCTTCCTGGACGATCGGCTGCAGTTGAATCTCGCGGGCTATCACGAAGAGATCAAAGGCCTGCAGGTCTTCATCCAGAGCTCGACGCAATCGGGCATAAACAACGTCGACGGCAAGACGCAGGTGAACGGGCTGGAAGCGGAATTGACGGCCGTGCCGGTGGACAATCTGCGCCTCAACGCGACCCTGACGCTGACGCACGCGACCTATGGCCAATACATCACCACCAATTCGCGCTTCGGCGGGCCGGGGCCGGGTTGCAGTACGATGGGCCCGCCCTTCCTCTGCAACTTCAAGGGCAACTGGCTGAACCAGACGCCGCCCTACGCGCTCAACCTCGGCGGCGAATACAATTTCGACACGCCTATCGGCACGATCACGCCGCGAGCGGACATCTTCTTCTCCGGCAAAGTGAACTTCCTGCCGGACAACTATCCGACTTCGACGCAGAAGGCCTATCACCAGACCAACCTGCACCTGACCTGGTTAAGCAGGGATGGCCATTACAGCCTCGACGGTTTCATCAACAATCTGGAGAACGCGGACGTGATCTCCAACGACGGGCTGCAATCCGTCACGTTGGGCCAGCAGGTGATGGAGCCGGACAACTTCGCCTACTATCCGCCCCGGACGATGGGCATCCGCTTTGCCGTCAAGTTCGGAGGCTAGGCTGTGAATCCGATGGCAGTTCGCGCAGCACTTTTTATTCGATGCTGCGCGGTGCAGGCGCTCATCCCTCGCAAATTCGCCTACTGACGAGTGATCTGGCCGCTTGGGGCGTCGTGAGGGCCTGGCCTCATGATGTCGGGACCTTCGTCAGGCGCCCTGAATATCCCGCCGATTTGTTGGGCAGGTCCTTCCACTTCGTCCTGAATGGTCGCTCGAACGCGCCCCGGTTTCTTAAAAAGTGGGTCCCTTGTGACTTCCTGATGTTTCGCCTCATGCGTTTCCGGCTGAAATTGCTCGGCCAGTTGCCTGAATAGGCGGTTCAGTATTGTGGTCATGTTTGTCTCCCTGCGGTCATTCCGAACGGAGCGAAGGTCTGTCGCGAACCGCCAGCGAAGTTTCGCATTCACTTAGCCAACCGAACACCAATGGAGATTGCACCGCCCAATAAAGCCGCCAGCTAAGCGGAAGCTGTTTGTGCTGTCCAAAGGCTATTCAATATGCGCAACGCAAGATCGACGCATTCGTTGCGGAGCGCGCGCAAATATCGCGGATCTATGATCATAGGATAATGCTGCACGCTTTTCCGCAGCCATAACTGCAAGCCAGCAAAGATATGTTCGGCATACGACCTGTTTGGGCGTCGTGCCGCTACGCCGAATCGAAAGTCCAAACGCCACGATAAGCTGCGTCCGACAAAAAGGTATTTTATATATATCTTTTATAA
Source organism: uncultured Rhizobium sp. (assembly GCA_964612235.1). Taxonomy (GTDB): domain Bacteria; phylum Pseudomonadota; class Alphaproteobacteria; order Micropepsales; family Micropepsaceae; genus Rhizomicrobium. The sequence continues at coordinate 14,845 of CAZTCU010000006.1, read as the reverse complement.
ATCCCAAAAGCTATTCTGAAAACTAAGTGTTACCGCTCGGAGCGGCTGAATGAGCGAATTCATCCATGCGTCCAGCATGTTAGGGGACTCCATAAAAATCTCGCGAAGGTCGGGGGATCCGGCAATCGCGGGCGATTGCGGGCGGCAATCCGTGGTCGGCCATGACGGGCGAGTACTTGGTGCTGATCTTGTCGAAAAGACCGATCATCGAGAGCGAGTCATGGAAAAACTTACTGCGCTCGGAGAAATGACCGGCGGAATTGCTCACGATTTTCGGAATCTTCTAACTGTTATCGATGCGGGTCTAAGATTGACCGAAAAGAATTTGCAGCAACCGGAAACGGCTCGCATTTACATTGCGGCAACGCGCGAAGGGATCGACCGGGCTGTCAGACTGACGGCCGAACTCCTGTCATTCGCGAAGCGACAGGATTTGGGAAGCTGCACAAGCGATCTCAATGAGTTGCTTGGCAAGCTCGAACTATTTTTGGGCTATAGCGCTGGCCCGAAGATTCGCGTTGAGCTGAACCTTGCAGCCGAGGCACCGAAATGTGCCGTCGATCGCTCGCAGTTCGATGCCGCCATCCTCAATCTGGTCGTCAACGCCCGAGATGCGATGCCGAACGGCGGAGAAATTAAAATCAGCACGGACCGATGGGCCAGCGGTCCTGAGATTGCTTCGTCGCAGCCCCCAAGGCAGTACATAAGGGTGTGTGTCGCTGACAACGGCGCCGGCATGCCACCCGAGGTGCTAGCGAAGATATTCGATCTCTTCTTCACAACAAAAGGAGAGAAAGGCACCGGACTGGGTCTGCCGCACATCGGCGCCTACATGCGGCTGATCGGCGGCTATATCGTTATCAACAGTGAAGTCGGAGCGGGAACTGTCGTGGACCTCTTCTTTCCCGCAACAGATATGATGCCAGTGCAAAAAGCCAGTTAGCCCAAATCGAGCCTGGCTCGCAGGGGTTACAGCGGATGGCTACCCTGCCGCTCCATATAATGAATTTCGCTGCTGGCCCGAAGCAAGACCGCCGCGTCTTCCGGCAAATCATCTCTTTCCCGCCCGGCGCCCAACTCGTAACCCGCCATGACCTTTTGGACGCTCGCTGAGCGCATGGGCGAATAGTAATGCAAATGAAAGTGCCACTCGGAATGCGTCGTGCCGTCGGTCGGGGCCTGGTGGATAGCCATCGAATAGGGAAACGGAGCCTGGAACAGATTGTCATAGCGCGTCGCCAAGCGCTTGATGATGTCGGCAAGCATGTCACGCTCAGCGAATGTCATTGCCTCGATAGTGCCAAAGTGTCTCTTGCCGAGAACGAGAGTCTCGAAGGGCCACATGGCCCAATACGGCACGACAACGACAAAACCGTCGTTCTCGCAGACAACACGCTTTCCCAGTGAGACTTCAAGCTTCGTATAGTCGCAAAGAAGGCACGCACTGCGGTCCATTGCATATGTCTTCTGGCACCGCTGCTCGGCAGAAGGGTCGGTCGGAACATCGGCGCTGGCCCATATCTGGCTGTGAGGATGGCGATTGCTGGCGCCTCCCAGCGCGCCATGATTTTCGAATATCTGCACATGGTTGATCCACGGAATTTCGCCAAGCTCGCGATATTCGCGGGCCCAAGCATCCACAGCCGCCCGCAGTTGAGTAACGCTAAGACGAGCGGGAGAGAGATCGTGGCGCGGGGAATAACACAGCACTCGACAGATGCCGCGCTCTGCCCTTGCCCGAAGCAGCGCTCCCTGATTTGGCAATTCTGCCGCATCGCGCGAGAGCGCCGGAAAATCGTTGTCGAACGCAAAAACCGAGGAGTACGCAGGATTGCGAATGCCGGATGCCCGTTCGTTGCCGGGGCAGAGATAACAGGCCGGGTCGTAAGGCATTTCGCATTCCGGCGGCAGGCGTTCGTCCTTTTCCGACTGGGGCCTTGCGCCGCGCCGCGGACATACAAGGACCCACTCGTCGGCAAGTGGGTTGAAGCGCAAATGGGAACCGGGCGTGTCGGACATCATCAAAATCTCTGCAAGGAACTTCCAATTCATGCAGATCAAATAGGCCTTGTCCAATTCAAGGCAGAGTTAAAAAAGGAGCCAGCCCCATGAATATCGGCCGGCCCGAATCTGTGCACGGCGATTTGATCGCCTTGAAAACGAACCTCCCGGCAACGCTTTTGGTGCCGGAACATCGGCGCTCAGGATTTCCGGCCCTGCTTCGGCATCGGTTCGGTGAATTTCCAGGGCGTCGCCGTCTGCATTTTGCCGGCGGGAACTTGTTGCGTATCCGGCGATTGCGGGGTGACAGAGGTGGTCTTGCCGAAGGTGGGGCCGGGTTTTTCGCTGATGCTCTTTATATAGGCGACCAGTTCCCACACCGTGCGATCCGGCAGCATCGCGCCAAAAGCCGGCATGCCGGCGGCTCGGCCTTGGATGATGGTCAGATAGATGTTGCCGGGGCTTGAGCGATATATCCACGTACTGTTGCTGAGCGATGGCCCCATGCCGCCACCGGCATTGGCCGCATGGCAGCCGGAGCAATTGAACGCATCGAAATCCTTCATACCGCGCTGTACTGCATCGGGATCGTTGGCGAGCGGGTTGGGCATATTGACGTTCAGCCCGGCCGTTGAATTGCCGGGGTAATTTCCGGTGACCGGCACGCGCAACAGCGCAGCCGCGGGAACTTGTCCCTGATATTCGGCAAGCGGATGTTTCTGTTGTGGGAAGGCGGGCGTGGGCAGAAGCGCAAACAGCAAAGCCACGCCTGCAAGCCCCGCCAGAATGGCAAAGGCCGGAGAGGTTCTTTCCATCATGTGCCTCCATCTGTCAGCGGCACGCCGTATGAAACGAGAACGCGCCGGATGGCGCTCTTGTTGCGAGCGAGCGCACCGTCGAGTTGCTGCTTTAATTTGTCGTCTCCCGTGCGCACGCCCATCGAGATGGCATAGCGGAACACCAGCGGCGCGAAGTCCTTGGTGTCGGTGATCGCGGTGACTGCAAGCGGCGCATCGGCATGTTTGGCGAAGTAACCACCCAGCGGTCCCCAGGCGGCTGCGACATCGATCTTTCCGTCCGCCACCGCTTCGATCAGACGTGACGGCGGATTGGGTTTGGAAGTGTCGCCATAGATCATGTAGCCGTGAATGTTGTCGACCACCCCTTCCTCGCCCAGCGCGATGGCAGGCGGCACGGCTTCATCGCCGATCAGATGAACACCCACGGACAGATGATGCAGCCTGGGATCCTTTAGAGATGCGATCTGCAAATGACGATCCGCGCGCGAAACGAAAACATAGGTAGAGGTGTAATAAGGTTCGGTGGTCGTGACGTCATCTGCACCCATAGGCACGCCGATGATGACGTCACAGCTTCCCTTTTTTAAGGTTGTGCGGACAAAGCGTTCGTTTTCGGTCGCCCAGGTGTACACGACCTGTTTGTGAAGATCGCGGGCGATCAGGTCCGCGATCTTGTTTTCGAAGCCCTCTCCTGCCCGATTGGAAAACGGCAAATTGTTGGGATCGGCACAGACACGCAATGTGCCGCTCGCGAAGGCCGGGGTGACGATGAACGCCGCGAGGATCAGGCTAATGCTGCGCATTACCATCCTCCGTGTTGGGCACGCCGTTGCCGTGCGGCAGCGCAAACACCAGAAGCGTGCTGCCGCCGCTTGTATAGGCAGGCAAGTCCTGCACCGCGCCGACATAACCCAGCGCGCCGTTTCGCACACGCGGATCTATTTCCGCATTGGCGATGGCGCCGGGCCAGCCGCCCACGCCATCCAGTATCGCGACATACTGGTTTCCATCGCTCCCCTGATAGGTGATGGGTTGTCCGACAAAACCCGACGGCGCATGGAATTGCCAGAGAAGCTTGCCCGACCGGGCATCCACAGCCTTGAACCAACGGTCGAGCGTTCCATAGAACGCGACATCGCCCGCCGTGACCATTGTGCCGCTCCACACCGGGAAGTTCTCGTGGATGGCCCAGACCTTCTTGCGCTTCACCGGGTCCCAGGCTGCGAACTCGCCCCGATAACCGCCGGGCCCTGCATACATATCCACGGTCGCACCCACATAAGGCGTGCCCGCGATGAAGCCCACCTGGCTCGTCTTATAATCCATGCAGAGATGTTGATGCGGGATATAAAGGAGCTTCGTTTTCATCGAATAGGCGGTGGGTTGCCAATCCTTCGCACCGGGCGAAGCGGGACACACACCGCTGATGTTTTTGCCCAGCAACGGCGTCAACGCCTCGTTACGCACCGGGCGGCCGGTTTTCAGATCGATGTATTTTGTCGAGGTGACATTGTCATAAGCATCCGCAGAGTAGATTTCGCCGGTGTCGCGGTCGATCACATACATAAAGCCGTTGCGGCCGGGATGAATAAGCACCGAGCGCATTTTTCCACGGATCGGCAAATCGACGAGAACATTCTCGTTGATCTCGTCATAGTCGAAGAGATCGTGCGGATTCAGAACATCGGCCCATTTGACCGCACCCGTATCGGGGTCGCGCGCAAAGATTGTTGTGGTCCAGAGATTGTCGCCGGGGCGCTGATTGGAATTCCACGGACCGGGATTGCCGCTGCCGTAATAAATCAGATTGCGCTTCGGATCGTAGGAGATCCAACCCCAAACAGGTCCGCCGCCGATCTGCCAGCGGCCCGGCGGCCAGGTTTTGACGCCCAGATCCTTGCCTTTCGCATCCTTGTAGAACGGCTTGAAATCAGGGCCGATCAACACATCCTTGTCCGGCCCCACCGAATAGCCGCGCCAGACGATCTTGCCGGTGTTTTCGTCCAGCGCCGTCACCCAGCCGCGCACGCCCATCTCGCCGCCGGAATTGCCGACCAGCACTTTTCCCTTCACGACAAGCGGCGCCATGGTGAGCGTCTGCCCGCGCGAAATATCGCCCAGCTTGGCAACCCAGATTTCCTTGCCCGTTTTGGCATCCAGCGCGATGGTGTGATTGTCGAGCGTGTTGAAGAATATCTTGCCGTTATCATAAGCCTCGCCACGATTGACCACATCGCAACAGGCAACTCCCTGCGACGATGGATCGACGGCGGGGGAATATTTCCATTTGAGGTCGCCGGTGGTCGCATCGAGCGCGAACACTTCATTGGGATAGGCGCCCACCACATACATGATGCCGTCGATCACGATGGGGGCGGCTTCCTGTCCATGATTGGAGCCCACGGAGAAACTCCACGCGGTCTTCAGCTGCCCGACATTGCTCGCGTTGATCTGCGAAAGGCCGGAATACCGCGTGCTGGCATAATTCTTCGCCGGCATCACCCATTGCTTGTCGTCCTGCATCCGCGATTGAAGATCGCCCTGCGCTATTGCGGGCCCGAACATCCCAACGATAGCGACGAACAGGCAGGAAGAGAGACGGCGTGTCATATCGAAACCTCTAATCGAAGTGCGGGCGAAGGCGGTTGCGGGGACAGGTATCTGGCGAAGCACCAGATCGCTGCGCCGAAGAACAAGAAGCTGGCCGGCACCCACATCATCAAACCGGCCAATTGCTGATCTTCGAGCGGCGTAAGCCCCCAACGGGCAACGGCCACAGGGTCGCCCGTATAAAAGGCCACTGGCGAGAAGATCATGATGACGGCGGGCAGATCGGTAACAAAGGCCGTGATTACACAGAACAACGATCGCGCGGCGAAGCTCGGCGCACGTGCGCGTGAGGCGAAGATGACCGACCAAAAAGCGCAAGCCGAAAGAAGCAATGTGAGATGTTCGGCAATATGCACCGCTTCGCTTTCGCGCGCCCAGCCATAAGCCTGAGGCAGATGCCAGAACAGGAAGACCGCGATGAATACCAGCCAGAATGTGACGGGCCGCCACGCGCGGGGCAGCCAGCTTGCTGCGTGTGATAACGGCATACGAAGCTGGCGCGGCAGTGCAAGAAAAAGAACGGCACCGGCGCGCGAAATGGCCAGCAAGGGAGCGGCCAGCAGAATGAGAAGCAGATGCTGCGCCATGTGGCCGGAAAATAGAGCATCGGCGAGATCGTCAACCGGAGACAGCAAGGCAACCGCGATTGCCGCAAGCCCGGCATAGAACGCCACTGCTGATGCGCGGTGGAGAGCCGAATGTCCTCTCCAGTAAAGCGCGGCCGTTACCAGGATGGCAGCCACGACCATCGGTTCGAAGTGCCAGGGCGCAAAGATCAGTTTCCACATAGGGGCACCATGATCGAGGCAATCGCGGCGAAGACGACGGCGACCAGAAACATCAGGCTGGAAATCATCCCCCAGATGGCGAGGAAGCGCGTGCGTCCTTCACCGACCTCAACAGCATGTTCGACGTGGCCGCGCGCTTCGGTGCGAGTAGCCCTCCAGCTTCGATAGGAAACGGCGAGCGCTATCAGAGAAACAACGATTGCGCCCGCATCGAGCACCAGCAGCGCGTCGCGCAGCCCGGCGCCGGATACACCCGCATTGGCAATGTCGCCCGGAAAGCAGGTGCGGCTGGAAAGCCCATAGCTGAGCCACAGATGCCCCATCCAGACCAGAGGTGCGGCGGCCGCACCGAACAGCAGCACCCAGAACTCCGCGCGATGGCGGTGCGGTGCAGGATGGGTGGAGGTGCCGGTTTCGCTCATGCTCAACCCAGTCGCGGCGTGATGTAGAAGGTGAAGAACACGCACAGCCAGACCGCATCGACAAAATGCCAATAGAGCGATCCGATCTGGATCGGCGCATATCGCACCCGGTCGAAATAGCCGTTGATGGACCAGACCAGCATCGCAGCCAAGCCGATGACACCGGCGACTACGTGCATCATGTGAAAGCCGGTGATGGTGAAATAAAGCGACCCGTAGGCGCTGGATGACAGCGAAAAGGGCCTTTCCGCCCATTCGAAATATTGGATGACGAGGAACGCGATGCCGAGGATCAGGCCGATGGCAAGACCGGCAATCAGCCTGTTGTTGGAACCGAGCCTGCGCCCACGCTCGCCCCAATAGACGGCAACGCTGCTGAGCAGAAGGATGATCGTGTTGGGCAGCGCAAGCGAAAGGCTTGGGATGCCGCCGTCGGGCCAGTCGCCGTAAACGTGCGGCTGCACGGCGATATAGAAGTAGCTGAACAGCAGATAGGCAAAGAGAGCGCCTTCGGTGAAGACAACAAAGATCATCGCCCACCAGCCCGACGCGCGCGTATCGATGGCGCCGACGGGCAATTTCGCTTGGATGGTTACACGATCAGACATGCACACTTGCCCTTGTCTCGCCAAGCTTCGATTCCGGCCAGAGCCAGCCGAGTACCGCGGCGGCGCTGGCCACAAGGGCTAACCCCACCAACACCCAGAGGTTCAACAATAAGCCAACGAATATCGCCGTCAGACAGAGAGAGAGAATGAATGGTGCAAGAGAATCCCCCGGCATCTTGAGGATCGCATCGGGCTGCGCATCGAGCGGCGTGGTGCCGACATTTTCGCGCCCCTTGTCGAGCACGAGGCCCGCTTCGACATAGGTATCGCTCCGGGTTTCATTCAGACGGCCTTCCCACAACGGATGCCGGCTTCCCACGGTCGGAATCACGACGAAATTGTAAGGCGGAGGCGGAGAGGTGGTGGCCCATTCCAAGGTTGGCGCATCCCACGGATTGTCGCCCGCGATGCGCCCGTGCTTGCGGCTGACGAACACGTTCCAGAAGAAAAGCAACACGCCGATTGCGAACAGCAGCGAGCCGACCGACGTGATCATGTTGAGCGTGTTCCACCCCATGTCGGCATCATAGGTGTAGATGCGCCGCGGCATGCCGCGCAGACCGGTCAGGTGCATCGGCAGGAAGGCGATGTTGAAACCGATGAACATGACCCAGAAATTCCAACGGCCCAGGCGTTCGTCCATCAGGCGGCCGGTGAATTTGGGAAACCAGAAATACGTCGCCCCCACCACGGGAAATACGTTGATGCCGATCAAGACGTAATGGATATGCGCCACCACGAAATACGTATCGGTCAGTTGCCAGTCGACAGGCACCGAACCGGTCATGAACCCGGAAACGCCGCCGATAACGAACAGCACGATGAAACTCGCAAAGAATAGAAAGGCCGTGGTAAAGATCGGCCGCCCGCCCCAAATCGTGGCGATCCAGGCGAACACTGCGACCGAACTGGGCTCCGCAATGATGATGGACGCGGCACTGAAAAACGAGAGCGCGATGTTCGGCAATCCGGTCGCGAACATGTGGTGCACCCACACGCCGAAGCCCAGAACCATTGTCGCGATGGTCGCGAGTGCCACGGCAGCGTATCCCACCAATGGACGGCGGCAGAACACCGGCAAACCATCCGACACCATGCCCATCGCAGGCAGGACAATGGCGTAAACCCAGGGATGGCCGAACATCCAGAACAGATGTTGCCATAGCAGAGGTTGTCCGCCCGCGTTCACGTCGAAGAAATGCGTTCCGACATTACGATCCATCCAGAGCAGGAAGAATGCGAGGCTGACCGAAGGAATGGCAAAGATATTTGCCGCCGATACGGTCAGCGTGCCCCAGATCAGGATCGGCACCCGATTGACCGACATGCCGGGGGCGCGCATACGCAGGAACGTCACGACAAAATTGATCGCACCCGCCGTGGTGGAAATTCCCAGAAGGATCATCCCCAACGAATAGATGTCCATGTTCGGGCCGCCATTGTATTGGCGCGCGGCATAGGGAACGTAATTGAACCATCCGTCATTTGGGCCATAACCCAGCGCTATCCCCGCATAGAGAAAAATGCCCGCGCAGAGAAACACCCAATAGGAAAAGGCATTGAGACGCGGCAACGCCATGTCGCGCGCGCCCAGCAAAAGCGGCCAGAGATAATTGCTGAATCCGGAAAGGATCGGCCCGGCATAGAGAAAGATCATCGTCATGCCGTGCGCCGAGAATATCTGGTCATATTGCTCCGGCGTCAGCAGATGTTCGTTGGGGCCTGCCAGTTGCAGCCGCATGACGACCGCCTCAAGCCCGCCGAGCGCGAGAAACACAAAGGCCGTCACCATGTAGCGAATGCCGATCTCCTTGTGATCGACAGTGCCCAAAACTCCTTTGAGACCAGGTGCGGTTTCCCACATTTTCTGCAGCCGACGGGCCAGCTCGGAATCCGGTCCCGCTTCGGCGACGGAAGGCGCGCGCTCGTAGTCGATGGTGGTCATGCGCTTCTCATTTCAGTGTCTCGACATAAGCGCGGATGTCCGCAAGCTCCGCCCCCGTTAGTTCGGGCTTCTGCATCAGAGCTTCGGGCTTCAGCCCTTGCGGATCGGAAATCCACTTCGTCAGATTCTGCGGTGTATTGGGAAAGATGTTCGCCGCGATCATCTTGCGCGAAGCGATATGGCTCAGATCGGGCCCCAATATTCCCATGGCATCGGTGCCGCGCACGGCATGGCAGCTTCCGCAATGCGTGCCGAAAGCTATTTGCCCGGCAAGCGCTTGGCCGGAAGGCGTTGGCGGCGATTGCAGTTGCTTGTCCCACCACGCCTTGAAATCGTCGGGCGGTTCGGCAACCACCACGATCTTCATCAGGGAGTGTTCCGGGCCGCAATATTCCGCGCACTGACCCTGATAGACTCCAGGCTTTTCAGCATCGAACCACATCGTGTTGGTCTGACCGGGAATCATGTCGGTCTTGCCGGAAAGTTTTGGCACCCAGAAGGAATGGATCACGTCCGCGCCGATCAGTTTGAAGGCGACCGGTACGCCGGTTGGAATGTGGATCTCATTGGCGGTGGTGAACACGCGGGACGGATCCGGATTGTCGTAATGCACCTCCCACCACCATTGATGACCGGTGACTTCGATGGTGAGCGCAGGCTTGGCCGGGGGCGCATTGACTTTGGCAATCACCTCCATGGTCCAGACCACACTGAAGAGGAGCACGAGCGTCGAAAGACCCACCCCGATCCAGAGCCAGTTCAGACCGCCCTCTTCTCTTTCGACCGCCAATGACTGGCCGGGCGTTGCCGGAATGGGCTGCGCGCGGCCCCGGCTCACACTGGCGATCAACAGCAACGTGATGATCGCCACCACCGCGATGGATATGAGCAACACACCCCATGTGAGTTGCACCACCGGGTCAGCTTTCGAACCGTAACCGGTAAGATAATCGAGCGGCGTCGCGGCGCGTGCCGCTGCAGGTCCGCCCAAAGCAGCGGCAAGCAGACCCGTTGCGATATATCGTTTCTTTTGCACTGCAGCGCGGCGGGAATATCGCCGGTCCAAGCTCGACGTTTTGCAACGCCGGTTGCACGTGCTTTGTTCCACAATGAAGCAAATTTCGCCGGAATGTCCCTGAAATTGGCAGAACGTTAGGCGGCGGAAAGGTGTGCCGTCCGTTTATATCGTTCTACGACTTACCTCAGCCGCCGGAATATCCCCCGATAATGGGCAACACCTCCCCGGTGATGTAGCTGGAGCAATGAGGCGAGGCGAGGAACACATAGGCCGGCGCGATCTCTTCCGGTTGTGCGGGACGCTTCATAGGCGTGTCCGAGCCAAATTTGGCGACATGCTTGGCGTCCTTGTCCGCCGGGTTGAGCGGCGTCCATACCGGCCCCGGCGCCACCGCATTCACGCGGATGCCACGCGGGACGAGATGCGTGGCCAGCGAACGCGTGAAGGCATGAATGCCACCCTTGGTCAGCGAGTAGTCGAGCAAATCCTTGTTGCCCAAAATGCCGGTGACCGAGCCCGTGTTCACGATGGCGCTGCCGTTCGGCATCAGAGGAACGGCCGCCTGCGCCATGTGGAAGTAGCCATAAAGATTGGTCTTCAGCGTGCGATCGAACTGATCTTCGCTCAACTCCTCGAATTGCGAGGTGTGAAGCTGGAAAGCCGCGTTGTTCACCAACACGTCAAGACGGCCGAACGCCTTGACCGTTTGCTGCACCGCCTTCTTGCAGAACGCCCGATCGGCGACGTCACCGCTGATCAGCAGGCAACGCTGGCCTTCGGCTTCGATGGCCGCCTTCGTGACCTCCGCATCCTTGTGTTCGCTGAGATAGACGATAGCCACATCCGCACCTTCGCGTGCGAACAAAACAGCGACCGCCCGTCCGATACCGGAATCGCCGCCGGTGACGATGGCAGCCTTGCCCTGCAGCTTGCGCGATCCGAGATAGAACGGGGCCTCGAACATCGGCGCAGGATTGAGTTCCATCTCCTGACCCGGCTTGGGCTGATGCTGCCGGGGAAACGGCGGCGCGGGGTAATCCCGTGCGCCGGCCTGCATTGCTTCGTCGACCTTCTCGCGCGGCGCCCGTTTGTCGGCCCGCTCGACCCGACGCTGCAGGCCGCGATGGCTGGATGCGGTGCGCGCGGCTTTTCTGACGTGTGCCTTGCGGGAGTTTCGCGATGCCTTTGCCATGTCACGTCCGCTGCAATCTCGCAGAGGTAACGGAACGCTCGCACGAAATGTTCCGCCTGGCCCGTCCGCCAAGCCGGACGCGGCATGCAGAACAAGAAATATCGACCGATCGCCCGCGAACCGCGGTTCTCACCGGCTGGGTACGCCATGGGTTCATCGAGATGCAGCGGCTGGCCAAAAACCGGGCGTGTTTTCCCAAGGCTATCCCAGAACCGTCCGTGTACGGACAGAAAATTCCCGCAAGTCTTTGATTTCACTTGGAGCGGGCGAGGCGAATCGAACGCCCGACCCTAACCTTGGCAAGGTTATGCTCTACCCCTGAGCTACGCCCGCGATCCAAGCGAGCGCGGGTTATTGCCTAGCTGGGGGCAAGATTCAATAGGCTTGTCAGGGGCGTAGGAACCCCCGCCCCACCCATGTTGCGCCGCCATGCGCAGGTTCCTAACAATGAACGCCTTGTAAGGCTGGGCGGTGGGTTCTTTGGCGACAGTCGATGTGATCGGCGGGCGGTATTCCGGCGGGCTGGTGCGCTGGCTGGCAACGCTTTACCGCCGGTCGGATGCGGTGAGGGGCTACACGCTTTTAAGCCCCACGGTGCTGGTGATGCTGGCGGCGATGGCAGCCCCCATGGCGCTGCTCGCCGTCTACAGTTTCTGGACGCAGGACGGCCTTGTCCTCGACACGCATTTCACGCTCGCCCGTTACGCCGAGGTCTTTTCCCGCGATACCTATCGCGAACTCTTCTACCGCTCGCTTTATATATCGTCGCTGGTGACCGTGGTGACGGTGCTGCTTGCCTATCCCATGGCCTATTTCGTGGCGTTCCATGTTTCGGATCGCACGAAATTCGTCTGGCTGATCCTGCTCACCATTCCGTTCTGGACGAGCTATCTGCTGCGCGTCTTCGCGTGGAAGATCATCCTCGGCTACAACGGCGTCATCAATTCGGGATTGATGGCGCTCGGCATCATTCACGAACCGCTCGAATTCCTTCTTTACAACACGACCGCAGTGGTGGTGACGCTGGCGCATGCCTGGGCCGCGTTCGCGATCCTTCCGATCTATGTCTCGCTGGAGAAGGTCGACCGTTCGCTGCTCGAAGCCGCCGCCGATCTCGGCGATGGCCCCATCCGCCGCTTCCTGCGCATCACCCTGCCCTTGTCGCTGCCCGGCGTCATCGGCGCGGCCGTCCTGATCTTCGTGCCCACCACGGGCGATTACGTCACGCCCACGCTGGTGGGCGGATCGGATGGCGTGATGATCGCCAATGTGATCGAGGTGCAGTTCGCCAAGATCGGCAACTGGCCGATGGGTGCGGCACTGGCGATGGCCAGCATGGCGGCGGTGGGATTGGTCACGCTTCTGTCGGTGCAGGCCGTGCGCCTTGCCGTTTCGAGAACACGCTGATGCGCCGGCGCGGCCCCAAACGCAATCTCGGGCTTGTCTTCTACGCCGTGCTGTATCTGGCGTTTCTCTATCTGCCGGTGCTGTTCCTGCCGCTGTTCTCGTTCAACGATTCCGCCTTCATCGCCTTCCCGCTCGTGGGCTTCACCACCAAATGGTACGGCCAGATGCTGGCCGACAGCGCCATGCACACGGCCTTGTGGAACAGCCTCAAGGTCGGCGCGGCGGTGGCGCTGGCCTCGACGGCGCTGGGCCTTCTGGCCGCCAAGGCGTTGACGCGCTATCGCCTGCCCGGCGGGGCTGCGGTTCTGGGCTTCACCAGCCTGCCGCTGTTCATTCCCGATATCGTGCTCGGCATTTCGCTGTTGATCCTGCTCAACACGGTGGGAATGCAGTTGTCGTTGATCAGCGTGATGCTCGGCCACATCCTCATCTGTGCGCCCTTCGCGATCACCGTGCTGATGTCGCGTTTCGATGGTTTCGACAAAAGTCTGGAAGAAGCCTCGCTGGACCTCGGCGAAAATGCGTGGACGACGTTCTGGCGTGTCACCTTCCCGCTTGTGCTGCCCGGCATCATTTCCAGCCTGCTGCTCACCTTCATCGTCTCGTTCGACGAATTCCTCATTGCCTATTTCCTGGCAGGCACCGAGGCGACCTTGCCGATCTACATCTGGGGGCAGTTGCGCTTTCCCTACAAGCTGCCCGTGGTGCTGGCGCTGGGCGCGGTGATCTTGGTCGTATCGTGCGTGCTGGTGGTGCTGGCCGAATGGATGCGCGGGCTGGGGCAAGGCGGCAAACGCATGGTCGGCGCGTAAGGAGAAAACGGTGGACGACGCCTATATCCGCATCGAAAACATCACCAAACGCTTCGGCGCCGTCAAAGCCGTGGACCGCGCCGATTTCGGCATAAGGCGCGGCGAATTCTTTTCGCTGCTCGGCCCTTCCGGCTGCGGAAAGACGACGCTGCTGCGCATGATCGCGGGTTTCGAATATCCGAGCGAAGGCGAAATCTATATCGACGGCGCGGCCGTAACGGATTTGCCGCCCAACAAGCGCCCGTCGAACATGGTGTTCCAGTCCTACGCGATCTTTCCGCACCTCAATGTGGCCGACAATATCGGCTACGGCCTGCGCCGTTCGGGCCTGAGCAAGGCTGAACGCAACGCGCGCATCGAAGAAGCGCTCGCGATGATCCGCCTGCCCGACATGGGCAACCGCCGCGCCGACCAGCTTTCCGGCGGCCAGCGCCAGCGCGTGGCGCTCGCGCGTGCGTTGGTGAACCGGCCCAAGGTGCTGCTGCTCGACGAACCGCTGGGCGCGCTCGACAAACGCCTGCGCGAAGCGATGCAGATCGAATTGCGCCAGATCCAGAAGAATGTCGGCATCACCTTCGTTTTCGTCACCCACGATCAGGAAGAGGCGCTTTCGATGTCGGATCGCATCGCGGTGATGTCGAACGGCCAGGTTCTGCAGATCGCCGATCCGCGCACGCTGTATGACCGGCCGAACTGCCGCGAGGTGGCCGATTTCATCGGCACGATGAACTTCTTCGAAGGCAAGGTTATCGGCACGGGCGGCGACATAACCGAAATCGACGCCGGAATCGCGGGCCGCCTCAGCGCGAAGAATGTGGCCGTGGAACTGACGGCGCCGGGAAACGAGGTGCTCGTGGCGGTGCGCCCCGAAAAGATCGCGCTGAAAACCGCAGGCGCCACCGGCCTCGTTGGCAAAATAAGCACCTCGGCCTATCTCGGCGAACGCAGCCACCTGCAAATACTTGTGCCGGGATTGAAAGACCCTGTCTCCGTCGCCGCCCAGACAACCCACGAACATGCGGGCGCGGACGTGTCGCTGTCATGGCCCGCCGAGGCAGCCATCGTCCTGCCGAGACATTGAACCAAACCGCTTACCGCCCCCCACGCGGGGCGGTCGACGCGCGACAGCGCGGCGGGTGGGGGGATGTTTCAACGAATTCGATGTTTGAATTTCACCACCGAAGGCGCCACCCGTCGTCGTGCCGATGCACGACGCCGACCTCCCCGCGAGGGGGAGGTGAG